>NZ_JBZXYT010000032.1:0-41872 GCF_059391765.1 Brachybacterium sp. SYSU DS0246
CGACGCCGTCCTCACCTTCCGCAGAAACACCATCCCATTAGTGTGTCACCCCGGCCAACCGCGAGCCCCTCACCAGCACGAACACCAGCTGAACCACCAGATCCTCGCTCAAGAGGTCCAACTCAGGTCAGGCTGGCTGTGAGTCATGGAGGCGTAGCCGCGGTGTGGCCGCGTCAGGAGAGGAGAAGCCCGTGTCGATCAGCCCCGGCTATACCGAGGACGAGATCCGTGAGATGGTTTACCACTACGAGTGCCTTCCTCACGGCGCGAAGTTGGAGTGGGTGAAAGCGCAGCCCTTCTCGTTAGGTGAACTTCGCCGCTGGCGTCGCTCTGTTCATGAAGGAGATCTGTCTCGAGGTTTGATTCCTCGTGATGACATCAGTCCTTCAACCTCGATCAAGGAGCGTAGGCGAATGGCGCACGAACACTCCCTTCGAAACACTGAGAAGCGAGTCTGTGAACTCGAAGACGAGAACAAGCGTCTGCGAGAGGCGAATGATGCTCTGGGAAAAGCTATCGGGCTTCTGCACAATTACAGCGCGCAGAGGCCAGACGGCAGCCCGGAAGCGACGAGTCCCGACGGTTCCTCCACCACGAAAACCAGCTCGTCAGAGAGCTGACAAGACTTTACGGTTCTCAGCGACAAGCTCTGAAGCTGACCGGCTTGGGTCGGAGCACGTGGCATTACCGGATTAACCCGCGTCCGCCCAAAGTCTCTCCCATCCATCAACGCGAGCGTCATTACCCCAATCGGGTCTCCACAGAGGAGCGCGAGGCGATCAGCTCGCGCATAGACACCGCTCGCGGCGAAGGACTCTCGGTGCAGCAGGCGTACTACAGCACCTGGGACGAGGGGCGCATGCACGGCAGCCAGAGCACCTGGCATCGCGTCGGAGGCAAGCTCACCGGTCCACCAGACGTCGGGGCCGGCACTTCGAACCGCCCCCGGAACTCGAGGCAGCTACCGGTCGTCGTGGCATCTGGGCCCGGGCAGGCGTGGAGCTGGGACATCACCGAGTTGAAATCAACCTACTCGCGCATCACCTTCAAAATGTACTCGGTTATTGACATCTTTTCCCGGTATCGCATCGCGAGTCGAGTTGAGTTCGACTCGGCAGGATGTCACGCCGTTGAAATGTTTACCGAAGCCATCGCAAGGGAGGGTGCCCCTCGAGTGATCCACTCAGACAACGGTGGGACAATGAAGTCAACCGCGCTCATGAACCTTTTCGATGAGCACGGCATCGGGGCCAGCAATAGTCGGCCATATGTCTCCAATGACAACCCGTACTCTGAGGCCGAGTTCAGCACAATGAAAAGCCGCTCGTCATACCCGGAGTATTTCGAGAGCTTGCAGAACGCTCGTGAGTTCGACCACGCATATACCGTGTGGGTGAACAATCAGCAGTACCACTCTGGCGTCGCCCACTTCACGCCGTCGCAAGTGCACTTTGGTACATGGCGCACAGTGTGGGCAAGGCGCGAAGCGACCCTACAGCGGTACTACGAGTCCCATCCCGAGCGCTTCCGAGCAAAACCCAAAACGCCGTCCCCACCAGCTACGGTCGGGATCAACCACCTCGTGCAAACAGCCTGACCCAGAACAGCCACTGACTCCAACCAGCTTGACAACGCCCGTCAGCTACATGTTCGTGCCAGACGACTGGAAACAGGGCCGGGCCGGCCGGGGCCAACGGCCCAGAACTGGTGCTGGCCGGGTCAGGGGCGCGGGAGGCGGATCTCCTGGTCGAGGACGGCGGGTACCAGCGGGTCGTCGGCGGCGACGTCGAGCAGGGCCAGCAGGGCGGTGACCCGCTCCGCGTCCTTGTCGAGCTGCGCAGCGGCCGCGATCTCGTCGGCCCGGGGGTCCTTGACCTCCTCGCCGGCGCGGATCCGCTCGGTGACCCAGGCGGTCCAGGCGGCCACGGCCGCGACCTCGCCGGGGGCCTGCTCCGGGCCCCCGCGCTCGGCGATCACGGGCAGGGCGCGCACCGTCAGCTTGGCCGACCCGTCGGCCGCGATACGGATCAGGTTGTCCGCCAGGCGCGGGTTACGGAAGCGCTCCTCGAGGGCCGCTGTGTAGGCATCGAGGTCGGTCGGCGGCAGCGGCAGCGTGGAGCGGGCCTCGTCCCAGAGCCGCTCGACCAGGGCGCGCACCTCGCGGTGACCGATCGCCTCGTCCACCCGGTCGCAGCCGGCGAGCTGGCCGGCGTAGGCCATCAGGGTGTGGGCGCCGTTGAGCAGGCGCAGCTTGCGCAGCTCGTGCTGGCCGATGTCGTCGGTGAACTGGACGCCGGCCTTCTCCCATTCGGGGCGACGGCCGCGGAAGCGGTCCTCGAGCACCCACTCGGTGAAGGGCTCGGTGACCACCGGAACCGTGTCCGGCAGCCCCGTGCGCTCCAGCACGAGGTCCCCGGCGGCGTCATCGGCCGACGGGGTGATCCGGTCGACCATCGAGGAGATGACATCGACGTGGTCCTCGAACCAGGAGCGGGTCTCCTCGTCGGTCGCGGCGAGCACGGCCGCGCGCAGGACCTCGCCGTTGCCGCTGAGGTTGTCGCAGGAGACCAGCGCGATGGGCTCGGTGACGCCGGCCTCGCGGCGGGCCTTCAGGCCCAGGGCGATCCGGGCGGGGACGGACACTGCCGGGTCGGTGCCGGCGGCGTAGCCCTTCTCGGTGATGGTCAGGGTGACCACGCCGGTGAAGGGATCGGCCAGCAGGCGCACCAGGGCGTCGACGTCGTCGGCGGGGTAGGTCTGGTCGATGACGTCGACGATGCTCACCTCGTCGCCCTCGGCGCCGCGGACGATCAGGCCGTAGCGGCCGCCCTGGGCGTTCAGGGCGTCGGCCATGGCGGCGGAGCGGCCGGTGAAGGCGCTGACCGACCAGTTGCCGGCGCGCTGGGTGGCGACCAGGGTGTGGGCGCGCGCGAAGTTGCCGATGCCGAGGTGGACCAGGCGGCCCTCGTCGGTCGCGGCGGCGGCGCCGGTGGCGGGGATGGGCTGGGGCATCAGGAGGGGTCCTCTCCAGCGGCCGGTCCGAGACGGAAGACGCCCCGGGGCTGCTGCTCGGGCAGGGTCACGGCGAGCTCGGCGGCGTCCTCGTGGCGCATCCGGTGCTCGGCGACCAGGCCGGCGAGGTGGGTGGCGTCCAGCCGGCGGGCCATGTCGTGCCGGGCCGGGATCGAGCAGAACGCGCGGGTGTCGTCGATGAAACCGCTGGTGCGAGAGTATCCGATGGTCTCGGAGACGGCGCGGCGGTACCGCAGGATCGCGTCGGGGGCATCGATGAACCACCACGGGGCGCCGGCGTAGACGGAGGGGTACACGCCGGCCAGCGGGGCGATCTCGCGGGAGAAGACGGTCTCGTCGATCGTGAACAGCACGGTGCGGAAGTTCGGACTGAGGCCGACGTCGTTGAGCATCGGGGCCAGGGAGTGGACGTAGTCCACCGGCACCGGGATGTCGAAGCCGACGTCGGGCCCGAACCGCTCGAAGGTGGCCTGGTGGTGATTGCGGAGGACGGCGGGGTGGATCGTCAGCACCAGGCCGTCGTCGGCGGCCAGGCGCGCCTGGTCGGCCAGCAGGTGGCGGCGCAGGGCGACGGCGGAGTCCTCGTCGATGCGGCCCTCGCGGGCGGCGGTGTAGAGGCGGCGGGCCTCGTTCTCCTCCAGCCGCGCGGTGCCGGGGTCGATGTGGGCGTGGTCCGAGGAGACGGCGCCGTGGTCGCGGAAGTACTCGCGGCGGATGCGCATCGCCTCGTAGTGGCCGTCGTACGTGCTCGTGTCCACGCCGGCCGCGGCACCGAGGACGTCGGTGAGCTGGACGAAATCTGCCCGCGCCGGCTCGAGGTACTTGTCCGGCCGGAAGGTGGGGATCACGCGGCCGGTGAAGGCGTCGTCGGCGGCGAGCGCGTCGTGGGGGGCGAGGTCGTCGACGGGATCGTCGGTGGTGGCCATGACCGTGATCTGGAATCGGTCGAACAGGGCGCGCGGGCGGAACTCGGGCCGGGTCAGCTTGTCGGCGATCTCGTCGTACATCGCATCGGCCGTGGCCGGGGAGAGCACGGTCTCCAGGCCGAAGACGTCGTGGAACTCGTGCTCCATCCAGTAGCGCGAGGGGGTGCCGGCGAAGGCATGCCAGTGCGTCGCCAGCAGGTGCCAGGCGGCGCGGGAGTCCTTCTCCTCCAGCGGGCCGCGGCCGACCCCGAGGTCCGCGAGGTCGACGCCGCGGGCGTGCAGCAGCCGGTTGACGTAGTGGTCCGGGGTGATGAACAGCGAGGTGGGATCGCGGAACGGCTCGTCCTCGAGCAGCAGGCGCGGATCGACGTGGCCGTGCGGCGAGACGATCGGCTGGTCCTTCATCTGCTCGTAGAGGCCGCGCGCGAGGTCCCGGACGGTGGGATCGGCGGGCAGCAGGCGGTCGGGGTGGGGCACGAAGGCGTCGTTGCTCATGGCGCCATGGTGGCGCGGGGCGGCCTCGGGCGGCCCACGGTTGTCATGGGTTGCCGCTGGTCAGGGCATCGGTCAGCGCGGTCCGGCCAGGCCGGACTGCAGGTGCTCCGGCCAGGCCAGTCCGCAGGAGCTCCGGCCAGGCCTGCCAGCAGTCGGCCCGCTCAGGCCTGCCCGCGCGGCCCGGTGGTGCCGCGCGGGACCAGCCGCACCGGCAGCGATCCTTCGACGGGGGTGCGGTGGGCCGACGGGTTCTCGATGCGTCGGATCAGCCGTTCGATGGCGGCGCTGCCCTGGGCGCGCTTGGGGGTGACGACGGTGGTCAGGCCGCCCCCGAGGTAGCGCGAGAGGGGGATGTCGTCGTGACCCATGATCGACAGCTCGGCGGGGATCTTCACCCCGGCGCGCAGCGCGGCGACCAGGAAGCCGAAGGCCACCAGGTCGTTGTAGCAGACCACCGCGTGGGGCAGCTTCTCCCGCAGGTCCTCGAAGGCCTGCTCGCCGCCGGCGATGGTGGGGGCGAACGGGCCGTGGCGATGGACGAGCAGGTCATGGGAGCGGGCGGCGGTGCGGGCCGCGCGCCACCGCTCCCCGTCGGACCACGAGTTCACCGGGCCCGCGACGTAGGTGACGGTGCGGATGCCGTTCTCGGCCAGGTGCGCCATCGCCTGGCCCATGCCGTGCTCGTAGTCGGGGGTGACGGAGTCCAGGCCCGCGACCCGGCGGTTCAGCACCACCACGGGGAGGCGCTTGCTGAGGTGGTTGAGGGTGGCGTCGGAGAGCCGGGTGCCGGAGAGGATGATTCCGTCGACGACGTCGAGGGCGCTCTCGAGGCTGGCGCGCTCGCGGTCCACGTCCTCGACGGTGTCGAGCAGGAGCAGCAGGAAGTCCTGCTCCTGGGCCGCTTCCTGCATCCCGGAGACCAGCTCGGCGAAGTAGGGGTTGGTGAGGTCCGCGATCTCGATGCCCAGACGCTGGTGCCGCACCCCGCGCTCCTGCGTGGCCGGGGCGGTGGTGCGGTAGTCGAGCGCCTTGGCCGAGGCCATCACCTTGGCGTGGGTGGCGGCGCTGACGCGGCCGGGACGGGAGAAGGCCCGCGAGACGGTGGAGGGCGCAACCCCGGCGGCCTTGGCCACGTCGTAGATGGTCACGCGATCGTCCGCCACGTATCCGGCTCCGTTCCTGCCCTCTCGGCACTGCCCGTTCTGAAGAGATCCGCAGGAGACTCTACCGGGGCGGTCGGCAACCAGCGGCAACTGCCCGCGCCGTGGACGCCGACGGGACCGCCGCCCTCAGTGCAGCCGGAGCCTGCGGTACCGGGCGCTGAGCGACGAGGGGGCCACCACCGAGCTGGCGGTGCGCGGGGCGACGGAGGATTCGCGCACGTCCAGGCCGGGTTCGAGGATCAGGTCGCGGTCCTCGTTCCGGCCGTCGGCCCGCTCCTGCAGCAGCCGGATCGCCGAGACGCCCATCTGGTGGCGGGGCTGGCGCACCGAGGTCAGCCGCGGCCGGATCATCTCGGTCTGGCGGGTGCTGTCGTATCCCACCACGCTGATGTCCTCGGGCACGCGCAGGCCGGCATCGACCGCGGCCCCGAGGAAATCGATGGCCACCCCGTCGGTCTCGGCGAACACGGCGGTCGGGGAGTTCTCCTCCTGCAGGATCGAGAACAGCAGGTAGCGGATCGCGGGCTTCAGGGTCTCCACACTGCCGCCCTCGATCTGGAGGTGCCGCTCCAGACCCGCGTCCCGCATCCCCTGGGTGTACCCCTCGGCGCGGAGGCTGCCCTTGGCCAGGTGGGCGATGCGCTCATGGCCCAGGCCCACCAGGTGCTCCACCGCCAGGCGCGCCCCGAGCACGTCGTCGTTGCTGACGACGTCCACGCCGGGAACCGCGCGCTCCGCCTTGCCGACCAGGACGACGGGCGTGCGCTGAGCGGCCTTCTGCAGCATCTCGGCGGGAATGGCCGTGCCGAAGGTGACGATGCCGCGCAGCTTCTCGGCCCTGAGCTCCTCGAACTCGGTGCGCAGGTGCTCGAGGTCGCCGCGCCCGTCGAAGAACATCAGCCGCAGCCCCGCGTCGCCGGCGGCCTCCTCCATCCCGGAGACGACGTCGTGGGAGAAGACGCTGACGATGTCGCGCAGCAGCACGGCGACGGTGCCCGGGGCCGTACGGTTCGGGCCACGACGCACGGCGCGATATCCGATCTCCTCGGCCGCGGCCAGGATCCGGTCGCGGGTCCCCTCCGAGACGCCCGGGCGGTCCCGCAGGGCCAGGGAGACGGCCGTGCTGGAGACGCCTGCCCGCGCGGCGACGTCCTGGAGGGTGAGCTTGCCGGTCTGCTGGGCCATGACTTCGAAGGGTAGCGCCGGCCACCAGCCGCCTCGACGCCGCGAGACCTCGTGACCAGGGCTCTTCCTCGAGCGTTCACCCTCGCGTCACCCTGCGGGAGTGCTCCTCACTGAATTCAGTACTCGCCGGAGCTGAATAAAGCACATATCACACGCCTTCCTCGCGCCCGTTCACCGTGGCCGTGAATCGTGTTCACCGGCCGGACGAATTCGCACCGTACGGTCATCTTCCGAAGATGCCCCGGAGCTCGACGGGGAACGTCGCATGCCTACTCGGAGGAGAATCAGATGGCCATTCCCAGCCGCACCCGCACCCCCGTCGAAATCCGTCGCCGCACCGCTCTCGGGGCCCTGGGAGGAATGGGGCTGGTCGCATTCGCCGGCTGCGCGAACGACTCCGAGGGTTCTGCCTCCGGGGACGTCGAGGCCATCAACGAGGTCGATGAGATCACCTCGGCCGATTCGCTGACCGAGCCGCCCATGCTCGCCGAGCGCGTCGAGGCCGGCGAGCTCCCGCCCGTCGCCGAGCGCATGCCCGAGCTCGCCGACATCATGGTCGAGCCGGTCCACGAGCAGATCGGTGCCTACGGCGGCACCTGGAACTTCCCGACCAAGTCCGCCCAGGAGGGCCCCTGGGACATCGGCAAGCCCACCGAGGAGGCGCTGTTCCGCTTCACCCCCGAGGGTGACGGCGTCGAGCCCAACGTCGCCAAGGGCTTCGACGTCAACGACGACCTCACGGAGTACACGATCCACCTGCGCAAGGGAATGAAGTGGTCCGACGGCCACGCCTTCACCTCGGCGGACGTGATGATGTGGTGGGAGCACATCATGCGCCCGGAGATCTTCGGCCGCAGCGTCTACGACGCCTTCTGGTCCACCGACCCCGCCACCGGCGAGCGGGCGATGGCCGAATTCTCGGCGGTCGACGACCACACCGTCCAGGTCGCCTTCCAGCATCCGCGCCCGATGTTCCTGGAGCGCGTCGCGATCGATGCGAAGTGGATGTTCGCCCCGGCGCACTGGATGGAGGAGGTCCTCGACGAGTTCATCGGCGAGGAGGCGGCGCTGGCCATCGCGAAGGAGCGCGGCTACGAGGACCTCGAGGGCTGGTACGAGTCGGCCTGCTACTACTACTGGTTCTGGTCGGATCGCCCGATGCTGCGCGCCTGGATCCCCACCGAGGACGCCGGCCCCGAGCAGGTCACCTGGGAGCGCAATCCCTACTACTGGAAGACCGATCCCGAGGGCAACCAGCTGCCCTACATCGACGAGCTGTCCCTGGAGACCTACCAGGACCCCAGCCACGTCGAGCTGCAGGTGCTCGAGGGCCACTTCGACATCGCCCAGTTCGAGTTCGGCTCCTTCACCCTGCTGCAGGAGAACGCCGAGAAGGGCGACTACACGGTCGCCCAGTGGGAGACGGCCGACTGGTTCTCCAACGGCATCCAGTTCAACATGGAGCCCGAGGACCAGACCCTGCGCGATCTCTTCCACGACGAGCGGTTCCGCGAGGCCCTCTCGGTCGCCGTGGACCGTGAGGCCCTCTCCGAGCAGCTGACGCTGGGCCTGGGAGCCCCGCAGCAGTCCTCCATCGCCGAGGGCCGTCCCTTCTACCAGGACGGCTGGGCCGAGAAATGGGCGAGCTACGACGTCGACCGCGCAGGCGAGCTGCTGGACGAGCTGGGGCTGACCCGTGAGGGCGACTGGCGCGTCCGCCCCGACGGCGAGCCGCTCCGCCTGGTCATCACCCAGGAGTCGGAGGCGCCGCAGGCCGGCCAGTTCGAGGAGCTGCTCAAGCATCACTTCGAGGAGATCGGCATCCAGATCGATGTGCAGCTGGTCGACCGCGGCCGCTACGGCGATCTGAACGACTCGGGCCGGCTGCAGCTGACCACGCGCGGCGCGATCGGCGGCATCCACCCGATCTTCCGCCCCGACACCGTGGTCCCGCTGCGCGCCGGCACGCCCTGGCACACCCAGTACGGCACCTGGTACGCCTCCGAGGGGGCCGAGGGCGTCGAGCCCACCGGCGACATCATGGAGCTGATCACCATCTATCGGGAGATGTCTGCGCAGACGGACACCGCCCAGATCGACACCTATGCCGAGCAGATCATCCAGCTGCACCAGAAGAACCTCTGGGCGCTCGGCTACACCGGGCCGGTCCCGCGCCTGTTCGCCGTCAGCAACAACATGGCCAACGTGCCCACCGAGACCACCTACGCCGATGAGTTCCGCGACCTCGGCCACGGCCGCCCCGCGCAGTTCACCTTCATCGATCCGGAGGTCGAGACGGCGTGAGGCACGGTGCGCCCGCGCGGAAGGAGCCCAGGTGCTGACGTACATCCTTCGGCGCACCTTGACGATGATTCCGGTGGTGCTGGTCATCTCGGTGATCGTCTTCTGGATCATCCAGCTGCCTCCCGGGGACTATGTCTCCAATCGGGTCCTGGAGCTGCAGCAGGAGGGCGAGCAGCTCAGCCGCGTCGAGCAGCAGGCGCTGCGGGACCGGTACGGCCTGGACGACCCCTGGTACGTGCAGTACCTGGCGTGGATCTGGGGCATCCTCACCCGCGGCGACCTCGGCTACAGCTTCGCCTACTCCCAGCCGGTGCTCGCGGTGATGGAGCGGTACATGGCCACGACCCTGATCGTGGCCGTCGCCTCCATGGCCTTCACCTACCTGGTGGCGGTCCCGATCGGCGTGTACTCCGCCGTGAAGCAGTACTCGCTGGGCGACTACGTCTTCACCACGGTCGGGTTCCTTGGCATGGCGACGCCGAACTTCCTTCTGGCCATCATCCTCATGTATCTGTCCTACGTCTGGTTCGGGGACCCCATGCTGGGCCTGCAGTCCCCGGAGTTCTCGGGCCAGGGCTGGAGCCTGGCGAGGGTGGCGGACATGCTCAGCCACCTGGTGATCCCGGTGGTGGTGATCGGGACCGCCTCGACCTGCGAGCTGATCCGGGTGATGCGCGGGCAGATGCTCGATGAGATGACCAAGCAGCACGTGCTGACCGCCCGCGCCAAGGGCGTCAAGGAGTCCACTAACCTGCGCAAGTACTCGCTGCGGGCCGCGCTGAACCCCATCGTCTCCACCATCGGGTGGTCGCTGACGGCGATCTTCACCGGCTCGACGATCACCGCGATCGTGCTGAACCTGCCCACGCAGGGCCCGGTGATGCTCTCCGCGCTGATGGCCCAGGACATGTACCTCGCGGGCGCCTGGCTGGGGTTCATGGCGATCCTGACGGTGATCGGCACCCTGATCTCCGACATCCTCCTGGCCTGGCTGGACCCCCGCATCCGTGACGAGAGGAGGGCCCTGGCATGAGCGTCATCTCCCCCGCCCTGGGACGGCTCCGCGGCCGTCGTGCACCCTCGCTCGAGGCCGCCGCGGCACGCCGGGAGGACTACTACGCCGCCGGTCAGTGGCGGCTGATGTGGGCGAAGCTCTCCGCGCACCGCCTGGCGCAGATCTCGATGGTGCTGCTGGCGCTGCTGTACCTCGGGGCGATCTTCGCCGGGTTCCTCGCGCCGTATTCGCTGGGCAGCTACGACTCCGACTACGTCGACGCTCCGCCGACGATGATCCACCTCGTCCACGAGGGCCGGTTCGTCGGCCCGTTCGTGTACGGCCTGAGCTTCGAGCGGGACCCCGAGACCCTGCGGCCGATCTTCGTGGCCGACCGCGAGCAGATCCACCAGCTGCAGTTCTTCACGCAGGGCTCGGAGTGGTCCTTCTTCGGGCTGTTCAACTCCAGCCTGCACCTGTTCGGCGCCGAGGGCAGCGGTCGCGTGTTCCTGTTCGGCACCGACAGCCTGGGCCGGGACATCTTCTCCCGGATCCTGCTGGGCTCGCAGGTCTCGCTGACGATCCCGCTGGTCGGCGTGGCGATCAGCTTCGTGCTCGGCATCGTCATCGGCTCGATCGCCGGGTACTTCGGCGGCACCACCGACTTCCTCATCCAGCGCCTCATCGAGATCCTGCGCTCGTTCCCGACGCTGCCGCTGTGGATGGCGCTGGCCGCGGCGATCCCCTCGCGGGTCCCGGTGATCACGATGTTCCTGTACATCACGGTGATCATGGCGTTCATCGAGTGGACCAGCCTGGCCCGGGTGGTGCGCTCGAAGTTCATCTCGCTGAAGCAGGAGGACTACGTGATGGCCGCCCGGGTGGCGGGCGTGCGCCCGCTGAGGATCATCGGCACGCATCTGATCCCGGGCTTCCTCTCCTACCTGGTGGTGGCCGTGACCCTGGCGGTGCCGGGGATGATCATCGGCGAGACCGCGCTGAGCTTCCTGGGCCTGGGCATGCAGGCTCCGGCGACCTCCTGGGGCGTGCTGCTGCAGGAGGCGCAGGACATCACCAACGTGGCGATCTATCCGTGGAAGCTCATCCCGTTGGGCTTCGTCATCATCACGGTGCTCGCCTTCAACTTCCTGGGCGACGGCCTGCGCGATGCCGCCGACCCCCACAAGTGAGGCACCCGATGACGATCACCGCTGATGACACCGCCCCCGGCACCCCGGTGCTGAGCGTCCAGGACCTGGCGGTCCACCTGCCCACCGAGCACGGCCTGCTGCGCGCCGTGGACGGCGTCTCCTTCGAGGTGCGCGCGGGGCAGACCCTCGGCATCGTCGGCGAATCCGGCTCCGGCAAGTCCGTGGCCGCCAAGACGCTGCTGCGCCTGAATCCGGCCCGGTTCCATGAATCCGGGACGGTGCGGCTGCACGGGGCCGACGCGCTGGACCTCATGGAGCTGCGAGCCGACGGCCCGATGATCCGGGCGGTGCGCGGGCGACGGATCGCCATGATCTTCCAGGAGCCGATGACGGCGTTCAGCCCGCTGCACACGATCGGCGACCAGATCATGGAGGCGATCCTGCTGCACCGCACCAGCGACCGAGCCGAGGCCCGCGACATCTGTCTGGAGTGGATGCTGCGGGTCGGCATCGGGGACGCCGAGCGCCGCATCGACCAGTACCCTCACCAGTTCTCCGGCGGCATGCGCCAGCGCGCCATGATCGCGATGGCGCTCTCGTGCGAGCCGGAGGTACTGATCGCCGACGAGCCCACCACGGCTCTGGATGTGACCATCCAGGCGCAGGTCCTCGAGCTCATGCAGGAGCTGCAGGAGGAGACCGGGATGGCGATCGTGTTCATCACCCACGACCTCGCCGTCGTGGCGGGGATGTGCGACGAGGTGGCGGTGATGTACCTGGGTCGGATCGTCGAGCAGGCCCCGGTGCGCGAGCTGTTCTCCTCCCCTCAGCACCCCTACACCCGCGGCCTGCTGCGCTCGATCCCGCGGCTGGGCATGGGCCGGGACGAACGGCTCCACGCCATCGAGGGCACCGTCCCGCAGGCGATCGACCTGCCGCCGATGTGCTCGTTCCGCGACCGCTGCACCGCGCGGATCGAAGGGGTCTGCGAGACGGCCGAGCCGCGTCTGCTGGAGCTGACCGAGGCCCACCACGTGCGCTGCTTCCTGCACGACCCGGATGCGCCGGAGCCGGATCGGCTCGTCGGCTCCGCGGCGAGCGAGCCGACCCGTGCCTCCGCCGTTGCCGCCGTCTCAGCTGTCCCCGGCACCCCTGCCCACCCCGAGGAGTCCCCCGCATGAGTGCGCTGCTGCAGATCGAGCACGTGACCAAGGAGTTCAGCGTCTCGCGCACGGAGTCCTTTCCCGCGGTCGACGACGTCTCCCTCACCCTCGAGGCGGGCGAGACGCTCTCCGTCGTCGGCGAATCCGGCTGCGGGAAGTCGACGCTGGGCCGGGTGATCGTGCGCGGCATCGAGGCGACCTCCGGGGCCGTGCTCTACGATCCAGAGGGAACCGGCGACCGGGGCGGCCGCAACGCCGAGAGCACCGCAGACGAGGGACCGGCCGGCGAGCGCCCCGCCCGTGAGGGCTCGGCCGGTGAGCGCCCCGGCGGTGACGGCCGGGCCGGGAGCGGCCGCCAGATCGACTTCCTCGCTCTGAGGGGCCGCGCTCTGCGCACGCACCGGCCGGATATCCAGATGATCTTCCAGGACCCGATGTCCTCCCTGGACCCGCGGATGACGGTCTTCGACATCATCGCCGAGCCGCTGCGGGCGACCCGCCGGCCCCGCAAGCATGAGCTGCAGCGCCGCGTCCGTGAGATCGCCGAGAAGGTGGGGCTCGACCCCTCCCACCTGCGCCGCTATCCGCACAGCTTCTCCGGCGGCCAGCGTCAGCGCATCGGGATCGCCCGCGCGCTGATCACCGAGCCGAAGGTGATCGTGGCCGACGAGGCCGTCTCCGCGCTGGACGTGTCGATCAGGGCCCAGATCATCAACCTGCTGAAGGATCTGCAGGACGAGCTGGGGCTGTCCTACCTGTTCATCGCCCACGACCTCTCGATCGTCGAGTACATCTCGGATCGGGTGGCGGTGATGTACCTGGGCCGCATCGTCGAGCTGGCGGACACCGAGAGCCTGTTCTCCCGGCCCCGGCACCCCTACACCGAGGCGCTGCTCTCGGCGGTCCCCCAGCCGGATCCGGATGCTCCCCGCCGGCGGATCGTCCCCAAGGGCGAGGTGCCCAGCCCCACCGACCGTCCCGAGGGCTGCCTGTTCTCCTCCCGCTGCCACTACGCGACCGAGCTGTGCCGCACCACGACCCCTCCCCTGCAGGAAGCGGCCGACGGGCACTTCTCGGCGTGCCACTACGCCCAGGACCTGCCGCTGCGCGGCATCGCCGGACAGCCGGGAGTCGCGGCGGCGCCGGAGCCGGCGACCGTACCGTCACCGGCTCCGGCATCCTGACGGCCGGCTACTCGGCAGGCCGTTGAACGGCGAACACGTCCTCGGCCGACCAGAGATACTCACTGTCACACCGGTAGCCACGTAGCCACGGGCGCCCATCGACCACGCGCAGGTAGAACCCCTTCGGGTAGTCGTCGTCTTCATGCAACGGCCACGAGGCCACTGTGGTCGCACCGGTCGGTGCGCGGCCGGCCGACATCACCGTGTCGGGTGCCGATTCCTGCTCCGTCAGCACCAAGCGGAGGTACGGTCCCGTGTCCGGTGGGCAGAGTGCCAGCCCGCGTTCCTGTGCAGCAGCGTGAATCTGATCGAGCCGCGCTCCGCCGCGGAAACCCAGATCGCTCACAGCAACGGACGTCACGTGCACGGACTGTGCGACAGGTTCGCGGAACACGTCGTGGGCAAGCAGCGTCTGCGCATGCTCATTGAGACCGACATTCCGATGGGCGAGAGCCTCCTTCAAGTCCGTTCGCGAGAGGGTGCCGACGTCTAAGGTCAGATCCAGGTGCGCCATGGACACAGCATGTCGCACCTCCGGCTCGTCGGCGCGTGCGACCGCCGGAGGAAGCTGGGTTCCTCCGGCTCGTCGGCGCGTGCGACCGCCGGAGGAAGCTGGGTGCCGCAGATCGACCTTTGCCGAGCACTCAGCGCGTCAGCGTCCCAAGTGCACCGCGGATACGGTCTGCGATCTGCGGGCCATCAAGAAGCGGTCCCCGGGGGTCGACGAGACGTTGGGATCCGACGGGCACATCGGAGTAGCGCGGGATCAGCTGAATGTGGAGATGGTTGACCGGTCCGTCGCACATCGAGACCTGGTAGACGCGCTCGACTCCGGAGAGCGCGGCGCGAAGCGCCTTTGCCACGTCGCGGCACACCGTGAAGAGCCTGGTGACGTCCGCGTCCTCCAGCGAGGTGAAGTCCTGCACGTGGGGCTTCCACACCACGATGGTGTGTCCGGGCGCGCGAGGGTCTGCGGCCAGCGCGACTCGCACGTCCGGCTCGTCGAGGACGAGGGACTGCGGGCCGAGCACGAGTCCCGTCGAGAGTTCTTCGCACTGGTAGCAGATGCCCTTCTCGGCCAGCTCCGCTACGCGCGCGCCGACGCGAGCTCGCTGTTCCCTCCATCGGGACAGCTCGTCGTCGGAGGCGTGAGTACGCGGGACGTACTGGCTGTTGGAAGGCGGGTGGTGTGCGGCCATTGCGGTGCGTTCCTCACTCATCACGGGAGTCGGCGATGGCCACGGCGACGTTGGTCAGCACGCCGAAGCAGACGCCTTGGCTCAGGCCCACGGCGAGTCTCGGATGCCGCGCGCCCCGATTCGTGAAGAACCGTTCCGCCCGCCTGTCGGCCGCCACCCCGATCGCCGTGACACCGGCCGACACTGTCCCCGCCACGGCGGCTATGGCCGCTCGGCGAAAGAGAATCGCCCGGTCCTCCCGGCCCCGGGGGCGGCCTCCGTCGCCGCCCGTCGCCCCGGGTGCGGCGTGAGGGGTCCACGGCATCCAGCCGTCGGGCGTGGTCGTCCGAGCTCTCTCGAGAGCTCGGAGGGCGAGGTACGTGACGGCCGCGCTGGCGACTGCGGACGCCGTAACCAGGAGCAGGACCTGACGACCGTGCAGGCGCCCGACGGGGAGGGCACCGACGGCCGAGTACATCGCGACGTCGAGAGTCAGCTGGGCCAGGGGACTCAGCTTCACAGGGTTGGACGTCGGCACGATCGACACCGTAGCAAGCGGGCGGCGCGGCGGCCCCTCGTGAGGCGGTATCCACCGAGCATCAGTCCAGCCGACACAGGTCGGGGACGGCCCACACCTGCTCAGTCAGCCGACCGTTCGTGTAGATGCCTCCCCGCGCGTCGACGCTCGTGCCCTTGAACTTGTCGGTGTATCGCCCGCCAGCCTCGGTAGTGAGCAGTACCTGTGGAGCGTGGTCCCAGATCTCTCCTGCTGGGGCGATGACGACATCGACGCGGCCCTCAATGAGAGCGACGATGTCCCCAAGGGAGTCGGCGACCCAGTGCCCATGACGAGCAATCGCGGTGGCCAGTTCGGATCCAGGGGCGACGAAGCCGCCGATACGTGCGTCGGAGAGCACGTCGACGTGTGAGACCGCCAGCGAAGTGAGGAGGTGCTCTGGCTGCCCCACGGGGGCGGACCAGGCGCCACGTCCGCGGGCGGCCCACCAGCGCCTCCGCTCGGTCGGCCGGGTAATCATGGCAACGTCCAGCTCACCGTCCACGGTGAGGGCGATGTGAGTTCCCCACGATCTCTGACCGGCCAAGAACGGCTCGGTGCCATCAATCGGATCAAGGATCCACTGCCGATGAGCTCCGGCAACTACCGTCCCGCTCTCTTCGCTCACCACGCCGTCATCGGGTCGGTGAACACGCAGGATCTCGAGCAGCGCTACCTCGACGGCAAGGTCAGCAGCGCTGACCACGGTTCCGTCGCTCTTTCGTGCCGTGGCAGGCGATTGCTGGAAGTGTCGAGCACTGATCGTGTCGGCTGCGTCGGCCAGCCGGTGCGCCAGCGCAACATCATCGTCCTGCTGGAAGTTCATGGGATCACGTTGCCACGGCCCCGGGACCCACAAACGGCAGTAGACGGGTCAGCGCTCCAGGGCTTCCCACGCGTCGATGAGCACTCGGTGATCGGCGTCGGCCATCGGCTTCGCGTGGCCGGGTCTCGGATATGCAGGCAACTGATCGAGCGCTACAGGTACGTGATCCCGACCGAGCCGTAGAGCCACCGCGATTCTGTGGTTCCCATCGAGGGTTGCGAACTTCTGGTTGAACCTGAGATTGAGCGGCACGAAAATGCCTCGCTGTCCGATGTCTGATGTGAGACGGTCGAGGTGCGCAGGAGTATCGACCAGCGCAGAACCCACGGCCTCCCTGTCCACGGCTCTGTATCGAGCCACCAAGGTCGTGGGAAGTCGGACGGCGACGCTGCGCATCGCGTGAGCGTACAACGATTCTGTGCCAGAAACGGTCGAATCTGGTCTGGGGCGGCTTACCCCTGCGGTGTGGTGGTGCTTGACACGTGCGGCAGCACAAAAGCACCGGTCACGCCAGGGTTGACCGCGACCTCCCATCGGAACCCATCGGGATCGGAGAAGTATCCCGAGTATCCGCCCCACTCACGGTGGCGGCCGGCGCTCACCGGTGCGCCCAGCGCCGCCACCTCGGCCAGCACGGCGTCGACCTCGGCAGGCGCCGCGACGTTGTGCGCGAGAGTGATCGGCGCCACGCCAGATGCTGGTGCTTCACCGACTTCCGCGGTGAAGCCTTCCAAGGACCAAAGCGACAGGATCAGCCGATCAGCAATCGGCAGCATGAGGACGTCACCGCCAGTGAAGATCGGCTCCCACCCGAGCCCGTCGACGTAGAAGGTTCGACTTCGGTCCAGGTCGGCAACGGCGAGCGTGATGAAGCTGAGGCGCTGTTCCATGCTCAGAGTCTGCCACTAGACCCTGCGCGCCCCCGTCTGGCCACTGCGTCATAAACGGTCGGTTTCGACATAGCAATACCCGGATGCTCCCCGCCGGCGGATCGTCCCCGAGAGCGAGACGCGGGCGCCGGCATCCCGAGTGGGCCGGGCCGCAGAGGCACTCAGGTTCTTGTGGACCCTGCTTTCCGCGCACGCACGCCAGCTGTCCGCCAGCGTCTCCAGGTAGCGACGGCTGCACCGACGAGCGCGACAAGGCCGAGTAGGGTCCCGGCCTCTACGAGGGTTATACCGATTATGTTCATGCGCTCCCTCTTCTCTACGCAGCGCGATGCTACTCCTCATCAGGATCGGACGACGCGCTTCCTGCACGCGATACCTGAGGCCACGCACGGGGTGGCGACCATTGAGGCCGCGCCAGACGAGCCGCTTACCCAGACTCGACGATTCTTCGCACGCCTCGGCACAGAGCGACTGTGCTCGGGTGACTTACCGTCGATCAGGCCTCGGGGCTCCCAGGGCCTCTGCCCGGTGCACAGATCAGATCGCGACGACCTCCTCGGCCCGGCCCGACTCGGCGCTCGCGTACGCGGCCAGGATGATGCCGAGGACGTCGATGCCCTCCTGCACGCCGTGCAACGGTCGGCGCCCGTCCTGGACGCAGTCGACGAAGGCGGCGATCTGCGCAGCGAAGGGGTCGCGCAGCTTGGTCGAGTAGACCTGCTCGGCCTCCTGGTCCCGGAGTGAGACGCGCAGTGTCATGCCGTCGGAGCTCAGCGACCCCTTCTCCCCCATCACGGCGAAGCGTTCGGCGCCCGGCACCCGCGGGTACGCCCACGACGTCTGGATCTGGCCCACGGCTCCGCCCTCGAACCGCACCAGCACCTGGGCGGAGTCCTCGCCCTCCATGAACGTCAGCCGGTGCGTGGACATCATCGAGAACACGGAGCTGGGCCGGGCTCCGGCCAGGTGCATCATCAGGTAGGTGGGGTGGTAGCCGGTATCGATGAACTCCCCGCCGCCCGAGGTGGCGGCGTTCGCGCGCCAGCCCATGGTGGAGGGGTCGAAGTCGTTGTAGAACGCATCGGTGGTGCGCACCTCGTACACGGTGCCCAGCGCCCCGGAGTCCACGAGCTCCTTGGCGCGGGCCACGGACGGCAGGAACAGCTTGTTGTGGGCGCACATGAAGGTCACGCCGGCCTCCTGCACGGCCTCGCGCACGGCGACGGCTTCCTCGGCGGTCAGGCAAAGCGGCTTCTCGCACAGGATGTGCCGGCCGACCTGCGCGGCGGCGACGATCGCGCTGCGGTGGAGGTGGTGGGGCAGGCAGATGTCGACGGCATCGACGTCGGCCTCGGCGAGCAGGGCGTGGAAGTCGGCGTAGCCCTCGGCGCCGGTCTGGGTGATGCGGCGGGAGAGGGTCTCGGGGTCGGCGTCGGCGATCGCGGTGACCTGGACGCGGTCGGGGTGCGCGGCGTAGCCGCGCAGGTGGGAGTCGGCGATGTTGCCGCCGCCGATCAGGCCGACGCGCAGGGGTGCGGAGGTGGGGGTCATGTCAGGTCTCCTCGGGGAGCGGGGGGTCAGCGGGCGGAGTCGTTCGCGGCGACGACCAGTGCGGTCAGGGCGCGGGCACGGGCGAGGTTCTCGGTGGTGGGTTGTCCCCGTCGGATCGCCTCGGCCCACTGCTGCAGGGGCGCTGGTCCGTTCTCGGGGATCTCGATCCCGGACCATCCGTCGGCGGTGCGCAGGAACATGCGGGGCACGGGGGCGCCGCCAGTGGCATCGCCGTCGGGGCCGGCGCCGCCGGGATCGCCGCCGCCGGGGTAGGTGCCGTAGAAGACGGATCCCTCGGTGCCGTGGACCTCGAAGCTCAGTGGGCCCGACGGGGTGGCGAACCCGGTCTCGATGACGCCGATCGCGCCGCCGACCGTGGCGACCGTGACGACGGCGCTGTCCTCCACGGCTCGGCCGGTGACGTGCGCGTAGGTGGCCTTCACGCTCTCGAACTCGTCGCCCAGGATCAGCTGGGTGATGCAGGCCGGGTGTGCTCCCAGGTCGGTGAGGGCGCCGCCGAGCGCCTCGTCGGGGTCGTAGAACCAGTCGGGCAGCTGGCCGGTGAGGGCGCCGCCGTGGGCCAGGCGCACACGGGAGGTGACCACCGTGCCGAGCACTCCCTCCTCCAGGACCTGCCTCAGGGCCGTCACGCAGCCCAGAGCCAGGCGCGGCAGGGAGACGGTCAGTACGCGTTCATGCTGGTCGGCGAGACGGATCAGCGTCTCGCAGCCCGCCACGGTGGGCGAGAGCAGCTTCTCGGTGAACACATGCTTGTCGGCGTCCAGCGCCGCGGCGATCACCTCGTCATGGTCGCGGGTGGCCGTGGTGACCACGACACCCTCGAGGTCCGCTCGCCCCAGCAGCTCGTCCCGGGTGGCGGCGACGTCGATCCCCAGCTGCTCGGCGAGCTGCCCGGCGCGGTCGGCGTCCTCATCCCAGAGTCCCACCACCTCCACGTCCGGGTGCGCGAGAAGGGCGCGCGCGTAGTCGCGGGCGTGGACGTGCCAGGCTCCCAGGACGGCGACCCGCAGAGCGTGGGACATCGGCAGTTCCTCCTGAAACCTCGGATCGCGTTCCGTGACAGCCGCTGAGATGCTAGAGGAGGAAAACGCGGATTCCGCGCCTTCACCGCACGCCTTCAGCGGTGTTCACGCAGCGTTCATTCCGGCCGGCCGGCGAAGCATAAGCGGCCATAAATTCCGGGCCGGGATTCACTTGGCGTCACCGCCTGCGTTCAATCCGCGGCCATCGTGGCTCCTTATCGTCTCCGTGCGGGCCAGATACCGTGGTCCGTCACAGCCCTCAGAACAGGATTCCCGTGAGACCACGACGCCTCATCGCACTGCTCGACTGCGGAGACACCCTCATCGACGAGGGCACCGAGATCCGTGATGACGACGGCATCGTCGTCTCCGGCGACATGCTCCCCGGCGCGAAGCAGATGCTCCACGATCTCGATGCCGCCGGCTTCCGGCTCGCCCTGGTCGCCGACGGCAGGTACGTCTCCTTCGAGAACCTGCTCTCCCAGCACGGGGTGCTCGACGTCTTCGAATCGCTGACCTGTTCGGACGCGGTGCGTCATCAGAAGCCGAGCCCGCGCATGTTCAAAGCGGCGCTGGGATCGCTGGATCTGGCGGCGGAGGATGCCGGCCGCTGCGTGATGGTCGGCAACAATCTGGCCCGCGATATCGCCGGCGCGAACGCTCTGGGCATCACGAGCATCCATCTGGCGTGGACGTCGCGCTATCCGCGGGTCTCCGAGGCCGCCCTGGAGTGCCCCGACCATGTCATCGACACGCCCGCCGAGCTGCTCCCGCTGCTGGAGCGGCTCGATGCCCGTCTGCGCGAGAGCGAGGAGCGCACCGCATGAATATCCCGACCCTGCCGTACGACCAGATCGTCGGCTTCGAGGAGGTCGACCCCCTCGAGCCGCGCCAGATCCTGGCGAAACGGTTCCAGCCCTACCTGGCGCCGCTGACCGGCTGCGTCCCCCACCCCGGGGTCGACGCCGACGGCAATATCAGCGCCGGCCTGCCCACGGACTCGGTGGACGAGGGCGGGCGCGACTCCCGCGGCCAGGCGTATTCGCGCTCGGCCGCGCTGCCCGGGTACCGCGCGATCGTCTACGCCTGGTACTTCCCCAAGGACTGCCCCTCCCCCGGCCGCGGCCACCGCCACGACTGGGAGGGCGCGGTCGTCTGGTTGCGCGAGCCGGAGGGCGCGGCGCAGGCCGACGGGGCCGTCGACGCACAGGCCGAGATGATCTCCTTCAGCTACTCCCAGCACGGGAGGCTGTTCACGGTGGAGCCGTCGGAAGAGCTCACCCACGAGGGCCGGCCCATGCTCGGCTACAGCCGCTACGGCGAGAAGGTCACGCACTCGATGTGGCTCCACGACCAGCCCGGCGACCTCCACCCGCTGATCGACTGGGAGGACCTCCCCGAGGCGGCGCGCACCGCGCTGAACGAGAGCGACTACGGCGCCGGCACCCCGCTGATGCGCGAGGGCGCCTTCCAGCGCAACGTGTACCACTCCTGGCCCGGGGAGCCGGGGCAGATCATGGACCTGCTGGGGCGCACCCGGTAAGGGGTCGCTCGCACCCGCTGGGGAATGACTGTCTGCTCGGCGAGCGCCGCCGAGCTCACTCAGTGCGTGCCGCCGAGCTCGATGAGCAGCACGCCGGCGGCGATCATCGCCATCCCGGCGAGCATCATCGGGGTCAGGGCCTCGCGGAAGATCACGCGGGAGGCCAGCGCGGTCAGCACGATGCCGATGGCGACCCACACGCCGTAGGCGACCCCGAGCGGCATACCCGTTCGCAGCGTCGCCGAGAGGAAGGCGAAGGCCCCGAGGTAGCCGAGCACCACCAGGGCGTACCAGGCGCGATGGCCGGTGGCGGCGGCCCGCAGGGACAAGGTGCCGGCGACCTCGGATCCGATCGCGCCGCTGAGCAGCAGCCAGCTCATGTCGTCTCCTCCGGTGAGTCATCGGGCCCGGGTGGGCGCCGGGCGTGATCGGAGCCGGGCTCCGCGGTCTGCGCGCCCGGTGAGGAGGAGTCGGCCGCTTGCGCGCGCTGGGAGCCGAGCTCGACGACCACCACCCCGGCCGCGACGAGGGCGATGCCCGTCGCCTTCAGCGAGGTCAGCGGCTCGCCGAACAGGGCTGCTGAGAGCAGCGCGGTCAGCACCACGCCGCTGGCGCCCCAGATCCCGTAGGTGACGCCGAGGCCCATCCCCCGGCGCAGCACCAGGACCAGCAGTGCGAAGGAGAGGATGTAGCCGACGCCGACGAGTCCGTAGAGCGCAGGGATGTCCAGCGCGCCGCGCAGGGCCAGGGTCGCGGTGACCTCGCTGAGGATCGCGCCGGCCAGCAGCAGCCAGGCCGTCACGATTCACCTGCCAGCAGATCTGCGGCGGTCTCTTCGAGGGAGGCGGCTTCGTCGGCCGGGATCTCGAGCAGCCCGCTGGCACGGTCGAACCACACCCCGTCGGCCATCAGACGTACGGCCAGCAGGCGTCGGCGCAGGTCCGCGGGGGTCTCGGGCGGGACGACGAGCCAGCGGTCCAGCTGCTCCTGCCACCGCTCGGTGAGGGTCACGCGCAGGCGCGGGTCGGCGAAGATCACGAGGTCCGCCGGGGACAGCGAGCCCTGGCAGGACCACTGGAGGTAGGCGAGGAAGCGCTGGCGGGCGGGGACGCCGGAGAGGTCCTCGGCGCTCTGCCCGCCGGACTCGGTGATGCGGGCGAGCATCTCCTGCTCGTAGCGCTCGGCGATACGATCCAGCACCGCCGCGAGCAGGTCCTCCTTGGTGGCGAAGTGGTACATCAGGCCAGGTTTGGAGACCCCGGCGGCGCGGGCGGCGGCCTCCAGGCTCAACGTGCCGTCGGCGCCGAGGTGCGCCTCGGCGGCATCGAGCATGGCCTCGCGGGCCGACGGGCGGTGCGCGGGGCGGGTCTCGGTGATGGTGGTGGACGGCGAGGGGGAGGTCATGGGGATACTTTACCGACCGGATAGGCAAGTAAGGCAAGCAGGCCCGACGCCGACGTGCCCTGGGACTCACCCAGGCGTCAGCTGTGGTCCTCGGGACCCGGCGCCCAGCGGGCGATCTGGGCGGCGAGGTGCCCGGCGCCGTAGCCGTTGCCGATGTTGACCACGCCGATCCCCGGGGCGCAGGCCGAGAGCATGGTCAGCGCCGCGGTGTGGCCTCCGGCGGCCACGCCGTAGCCGACGGAGGTGGGCAGCGCGACCACGGGCGCGCTGATCTGCCCGGCGATGACGGTGGGCAACGCGCCGTCCATCCCCGCGGCGACGACCACGCAGGCCGCCCGGCGCAGCTCGGGAAGGCGGGCCTGGAGACGGTGCAGGCCCGCGATGCCGATGTCCGCGATCAGGTGGGTGGGCCGGCCGAGGTAGCGGGCGGTCAGCTCGGCCTCGCGGGCGACGGGCAGGTCGCTGGTGCCGGCGCAGGCGACGATGACCTCTCCCCCGCTGGGCGCGGGCGGCTCGGCGGGCCAGGCGAGGATCCGTGCGTCGGCCTCATAGCGTGCCTGCGGCAGCGCGGCGAGCACGGCCTCGGCCCGCTGCCGGTCGGCGCGGGTGAACAGCACGGGGCCGAGATCCTCGCGGCCATCGGCGTGGAGGCGGGCGTACTCCGCGGCGATGGCGCCGACCTGCTCGACGCTCTTGGCGTCGGCGAGCACGGCCTCCGGGGCGCCGCGGCGGCGGGCACGGCCGAGGTCCAGCTCGGCCACTCCGTCGATCCATCCGTCGGCGACGCGGGCCTCGCCGTCGGCCCCGGGGCCCGGCTCACCCATGAGCGCTCGCGCCCTTGCCGACCACCTGCAGGGAGAACAGTCCCGAGCGGATGCCGTCGAGGTCGATCGTGACGTGGCGGAACCCGGCCTCCTTGCCGGCCTGGACCAGGGCGGTGCGGATGCCGGGCTCCATGGCGCGGGGCAGTTCGTCCGTGGGCAGCTCGATGCGGCCGATGTCGCCGTGATGGCGCACCCGGCAGTCGCTGAAGCCCTGCTCGTAGACGGCGTCCTCGAGGTCGTCGATCTGGCGGAGCTTCTCGGGGGAGACCTCCTGCCCGAAGGGCACGCGGGAGGCGAGGCAGGGAGCGGCAGGCTTGTCCGCGACGGGGAGGGACAGGGCACGGGCGACGTCCCTGACCTGCTGCTTGGTCATGCCGGCGGTGGAGAGGGGCCGCAGCACCCGGTGGCGGGTGGCGGCGCCCGCGCCGGGGCGGTCGCGGCGGGTGGCATCGTCCGCGTTCTCCCCGTAGGCGACGGCATCGAGCCGGTGCTCGCCGACGATGTCATCCCCGATGCGGGTGAACAGCTCGTCCTTGCAGTGGAAGCAGCGGGCGGCGTCGTTCTTCGCGTACTCGGGATTCTCGGCCTCGCGGGTGTGGACCTCGATCACGCGGGCCCCGATGACCCGGGAGACCCGGTGAGCGAGGCGGCGCTCCCGGCGGGCGAGGGACGGGGAGACGCCGAGCAGGGCCACCACGTTCTCGGCGCCGAGGGCGCGCACGGCCAGGGCGAGCAGGGTCGCGGAGTCCACGCCCCCGGAGTAGGCGACGCCGAGGCGGCCGATACCGCTGAGCTGCGCGGCAATCTCGTCGGCGTGGTGGAGGGTCTCGCCGCTGAGCGCCCCGGGCGTCATGGACTGCTCATCGATGTCGGTGCGGCCGGGGTGGAACAGCGAAGCCGGGGCCGGGATCGCGCTCGTGCTCGTGCTCGGGGTGCGGGTGGCGGTCACTGGGAATCGCGCTCCTCGGCGAGGCGGAAGAGGACTTCGCCGGCGTGGTCAATGACGAGGGTGTCGGGGTCCTGGCGCAGGGCCGCGATGTCCAGGCTCGCCGGGTCGACGTAGCCGACGTTGTACTCCGCGCAGACCTCGGGCGAAATGGAGGTGGCGAAGGAACGGTTCACCCGCTGCTTCTCCTCGCCGGTGACCGGGTCGTAGGTGCCCAGGCCGGTCACGTGCGTGGAGTGGGCGAGCTCGCCCCAGGGGTGGTCCTTGAACCGGTCCCACTGCTTCGTGAAGTACTCGATGTTGTGGTACCCGATGTCGCGCAGGCCGGGGTGCATGGCGGCGACCTCGGTGATATGCGGGGCGTAGATGATGACCTCGCCCCCGTCGGCGCACACCGGCTCGGACTTGTAGAAGCCCTTCGCGCCGGTCCAGATGTCCTCGTACATCTCCGGTACCAGGGCGACGATGCGCTTGTAGGGCCGCTCGACGTAGGTGATGTGGGTCTGTGCGGAGATCTTGGCCATCGCGGCCCAGGCGGCCTGCGGGTCCCCGTAGGCGATCGCGCCGAGGTCCGCGCCGCCCTCGGCGACGTCCATGGTGAAGCAGTGCTTCTCGGCGTCGATGAGGTCGCTGGCGGCGTCGATCAGCTGGCGCACCGGGGTGATCCCCAGGGTGCCGATGATGCGGCTGGCGGTGATGAGCGCGCCCACCCAGTGGGAGATGTCGATGACGTCGTGCACCGAGCAGCCGGGGAAGAAGTACTTGTTGCCGCCGGAGAAGCCGACGACCTCGTGGGGGAAGACGGGGCCGACGACGAGGTTGACGTCGCTCTCGACGCACAGGCGGTTGATCTGCACGCGCATCGGGACGTCGGTGAGCAGCCCCCCGGTGAGCTCGGCGATGCGCTCGGCGGAGATCTCCCCGAGATCGGCGATCTGGTCCGGGTCGTGCCAGGCGTGGTTGACGACCTTCCACTCGGGATAGGTTGCCTGCGCGCCGCGCTCGGTGGCCCCGAGCAGCGCATCGATCGCGTCCTGGTTCATCGCGGCGTGGGTGCCGAGTGCGATCAGCACGGTCACGGAGGAGGCGCGGCCGGCGAGCGCGTCGTGGATCGCGGGCAGCACCTTCGGCAGCGGCACGTTGCGGGTGCCGTCGGGGATGATCAGGCAGACGCTCTTGCCGTCGTAGTCGGTGCCGTCGAGCTGCTCGGTGACGAACTGGCGGATCTGCTCGTCGGTGAGCGTGCCCTCCGCACCGCCCAGCAGGGCCGCGCGTTCGGCCAGGCCCTCCGGGATCGGCTCGATGGTCGGCATCGTCGTCGTCTGCTCGCTCATCGCTCCACTATGCGCTGGGCGGGCTGGGGGTGCCAAGGTGGGGCGGGGTGTTGCCATGCGGCGACGCGGGCACTTCCCGCGAGCCGCGCCCCAGCTACTGCTTCTCGACCGGAGTCAGGGAGTCACAGCAGTCAGGTCGGTCACCGAGAACACGGGCCACCCGATCTCGGTGCGCCACTGCGATCGGTCCCGGGTGTCGCGAGGTCCCACGAGGTAGCTCTCTCGGACCGGACCAGCCACGCTGAGTGCGTTGGCGACGACCCAGGCGCCGACCTCGCCATAGGTCACATCGATGTCGTCGTGGTCACCGACGTGGGTCGCGACTGCGAGCTCGACGGTGGGCAACACCGCCGGGTGCACGCGTCCCCTGTTGGGTGGGTCCTGCGACGGCCGGTACACCAGCACGTGTCCATGACCTGCCGCGAAGAGGGCATTGTCGTACACGCCTCCCGGCGTTCCGTCAGGATCTCTCAGGGTCGCGTCGAGTTCGGCCATCGCGCCGGCATACCAGCCCAGGACGTCATCGAGATCGACGTCGCCCTCGACAGCGGCGACGGTGGTCGGAGGGACGGGGCGAACCTCGACGTGCACCGGCGCGGGGTCGGGTGCGAGAAGGCGGCGCAGCGACTTCACGGCGGCCCGGGTCCGCTCGAGCTCGGACTCCAGACGGTGGAGGTGCTCGGCGACCAAGTCGGACCGGCCCTGAGGGTCTGCCGCCTCGAGGATGCGCCGAACGGTGGCGAGCGGGACATCGAGGTCCCGCAACCGATGGATGACCTGCGCCGTGGGAATCTGGTCCGCATTGTAGTAGCGGTACCCGGTCAGTTCGTCGACGTGGGCGGGAATCAGCAGCTCCGCCTCGTGGTAGCGGCGCAACGTCCGCACGCTCAGGTGGGTCAGTCGCGCGAACTCTCCGATGCTGAAGCCACTGTGCACTCTCGCAGTATGCGCTCTCTCCCTGGGGGAGAGTCCAGCGCTTGACCCTCCACCACGTGGAGGCGGGACTGTCGTCGCATGACGACTCACACCACTCCCCCGACCATTCATTCCGCAGCGCTTCCGGACACGATCCGCGCGTTCCTCGCAGCCCACACGGCCCGCGAGGCAGACGCCGCGGTGCGCACGTTCACCCGCGACGCCGTCGTCGTCGACGACGGCGAGATCTTCCACGGTACCGAGCAGGTGCTCGCCTTCCTCCGCAATGCCGGCAGCCAGTACACCTACACCACCGAGTTCATCTCCGCCCGGCGTGAGGACGACGCTCACTGGGAGGTCGTGAACCGCATCGAGGGCGACTTCCCCGGCAATGTCGCAGACCTCACCTACCGGTTCACCCTGACCGACGGCCTCATCAGCGAGCTGACCATCGGCTGAGTCGAATAGTCCCGGCGCTGGTTCACAGGCTGCTGTGACCGTCCATCCCGAGAACACGCTGCGAGAGCTCGCGTCGAGCACGACGGCCGCTGTCGAGGCAGATTCGCCCCCTTGATGGCACCGATCCCCCGAAGTACCGCATTCGCGCATCACCGCGCACACGCCGAATTCGGCAGAAATGAGGAAGAGCAATGAGCACCATCGAAGGAATGGTCGTGAACGTAGTTCTCGTCCACGGGGCGTTCGCTGACGGGTCGGGATGGCGTGGCGTCTACGACCGCCTGACCGACCGTGGTTACCGCGTCACCATCGTCCAGAATCCGCTGACATCGTTGGAGGACGACGTCGCCGCCACGCGTCGGGTGCTGGACCTCCAGGACGGGCCGACCATGCTGGTGGGTCACTCGTGGGGCGGCACCGTCATCACCGAGGCCGGTGTCCATGACAAGGTCGCCGGCATGGTCTACGTCGCGGCCCTTGTGCCCGACGCCGGCCAGAGCTCCAGCGAGCAGTACGAGGGATTCGCTGCAACCCCTGACTTCGTCATCGACGTGGGCGCGGATGGATTCGGGTTTCTCAACCGCGACGCGTTCAAGAAGGGATTCGCCGCCGACGCCAGCGACGCAGAGGTTGCCTTCATGCGCGACACGCAGGTGCCCGTCAACATGTCCGTCTTCGCCCAGACGGTCTCGCAGGCAGCCTGGCGACAGAAGCCGAGCTGGGCGGTGTTCGGCACCGAGGATAAAGCGTTCGACCAGGCCATGCTCACACACATGGCGGAGCGCGCAGGCGCCGCAATCGCCACCGTCCCGGGCAGTCATGCCGTGTATGTGACGCAGGCCGACGCGGTCACCGACGTCATAGTCGCTGCAGCTGAGGGCGCCTCGAGCGTCGGTCGATAGCCGCTGCTCGCGGGCGGCTCGCCTCGAACGACGCGAGCCGCCCGTGCAGCAGCCCGTGACCCGTGGCGCCTCTGTCCGTGCGGCGCGCTTCCTTCGAAGGGTGCGCGCCGCCCTACCGCACGGTTTCGTAGTGCGGGCCTGCGAGGAGACCTTCCGCGGCGACGTCACCGTCGGCCCCGAGGACGAGGCAGCGCCGCTGACCCCCGGCCCGCCGAGCATCTGGGAGCTGCATCCATGGGAGGCCGACGCCACGAACGCCGCCAAGGCGGGGCAGTCGTCCCTGGTGGCCTGGACATTCGAGCTGGTACCCGGGTTCTGAACCCGATTCACTAGCGCCCGACTGCGGCGCCCAATGCTGGAGGCTGGCCCCACCTGCGGTCACGGCTGGAAGCGCCCGAAGCCGCCGCTCCCCGGCGGGCGCCGGGGTGTCCGGCTCCGTCGGCCGTGACGTACGGTCGAAGCACGCTGCTCGCCCCGCACGGGCGACCTCATGCCACAGCACGAGAGGAAGGCATCCCATGGATCACATCCGTCTTGGTCACTCCGGTCTGTATGTGTCCCGTCTGGCGCTGGGGACGATCCCCTTCGGCTCCGGAGGCGGCTTCGAGAAGATCGCCGGGCTCTCGGTGGACGATGCCCGCCGGCAGCTCGACGAGGCCATCTCCCGGGGCGTGAACCTCATCGACACGGCGAACATCTACTCGGCCGGGGACTCCGAACGGGTGCTCGGCGAAGCCTTGGGGGATCGCCGCGAGGACATCATCCTCACCTCGAAGGCCCGCACGTCCATGGGCGAGGGCCCCAACGACACCGGCGCCAGCCGGCAGCACGTCACCCGCGCGGTCGAGGACAGCCTGCAGCGCCTGGGCACCGACCACCTCGACCTGCTGTACATGCACCAGTGGGACGGCCAGACGCCGATCCTCGAGACCATCCAGACCGTCACCGACCTGATCCGTGCCGGCAAGGTGCGCTACTGGGGCGTGTCGAACTACAGCGCGTGGCAGCTGACCAAGACGGTGTACGAGGCGCGGCAGGCCGGGCTCGAGGCCCCGATCGCGCAGCAGGTCTACTACACGCCCGAGGCGCGCGAGATCGAGTACGAGATCATCCCGGCCGCCCGTGACCTGGGGGTCGCGACGTTCGGGTGGAGCCCGCTGGGCGAGGGCCTGCTCAATGGCAAGGTGCGCCGTGGCCAGCAGACGCCGTCGGATACGAGGCAGGGCACCGGCTGGCCGGAGCCGCACGAGACGGACCGCGAGCGCGCCTATGACCTCATCGAGCTGTTCGACGAGATTGCCGGGGACCTGGGCTGGACGATCCCCCAGGTGGTGATCTCCTGGATCCTCGATCGCCCCGGCGTGGACGGCACGGTGATCGCCGCCCGGTCGTTCGAGCACCTCCAGGAGGACCTCGACGCCGCCGACCTCACCCTCCCCCAGGAGGCCCGTGACCGCATCACCTTGGCCTCCCAGCAGCCGGCCTACTACCCGCTGTGGCACCGCCTGCTCAACGGACAGGACCGACCGGAGCCGGCCGAGGCCGAGTTCTATCTGGAGCACCAGCGGGCGCTGGACGCTGCCAACGAGGGATGACACCGGGCCATGACCGGCACGAGGGATTCGCGGCTGATCATCATCCGCGGAAACTCCGGCAGCGGAAAGACACAGCTCGCCCATGCGATCCGCGAGGCACGGCCCCGGGGTATCGCCATCGTCAGCCATGACGTCCTGCGCCGCGAGATCCTCCACGTACGCGACCACCCCGGAGCCCTGAGTGTCGCGTACATCGACCTCTCGGCCCGGTTCGCACTGGACCATGGCCTGCACGTCGTCGTCGAAGGGATCCTGCACTCCGAGTCCTACGGATCGATGCTCGAACAACTGGTGTCAGATTACCGCGGAGTCAGCCGTTGTTACCGGTATGACCTCGCACTGGAGGAGACGCTGCGGCGCCATCGCACCAAGCCGCTGGTGGCGGACGTGAGCGAGGAGCAGGTGAGCTCCTGGTACCGGCCCGTCGACCCCATCGGGGCTTTGCCCGAGAGGGTCTTCGACGCCTCGGTCTCCTGCGAGAGCGCCCTGGAGACGTTCGTGTCGGACGTCGGGTGGAGCCGAGAAGCTGCGGACCGAGCTGTACATGCTGTTCGAGCGATGGGCAACGCGCGACGGAGGCCCTGATGCAACTCCGCAATCCGCCGTTGTCATAGCTCAGCTACCAGCTCGGTACCAGGTCTGCCCGGACGCCTCACACCCTTCCCCTGGGCAGCGCTGCTGGGAGCCAATACTGCCGAGATGGCGCCCTCCAGGCGCTCTTGCTCGGTCTGTGCGAAGCCGTCCACAGCAGGGAGTGCGCGCTGCATCGCAGCGGCACGTCGCTCGCACAGAGGGTGTTTGCCCCTTTTGGCCCGGTTCTGTGCAACACTGATTGCGTACTGATCGGTACGCAACCGAGGAGGAGCACTGATGGCGCCAGGAGGACGGCCACGCGCGTTCGAGCCCGCAACAGCATTAGACGCTGCCGTCGAGACGTTCTGGCGGCATGGATACGACGCGGCGGGACTCGCAGAGCTCACGGACGCTATGCACATCAGTCGACCCGCCCTGTACCGGGCATTCGGCGACAAGGCACAACTGTTCCGGGCAGCGCTCGAGCGCTATATCGCCCGCAACATGGGGTACGTCGAGCAGGCCCTGGCCGAACCCACCGCGAGGGAGGTGGCCGAGGCGTTCCTGACCGGCAACGCCAAGGCGGTGACGACCCCCGGGCAACCTCCTGGTTGCCTGTCCGTCCAGGCGATGGTCACCGATGAGACGGAGGCCTTCTCACTGCTCGCGGAGAACCGACGGGTGATCCAGGGACGCCTCGCCGACCGATTCCAGCGCGCGATCGACGAGGGAGATCTCCCCTCGGAGGAGGACGCCGAGGAGCTCGCCCGATTCCTGATCACGCTCACCACCGGATTCGCCATTCGCGCGGCCGACGGCGAATCGCGGCACGACCTGGTGGCTCTGGCCCGGCGAGCGTCGACCCTCGTCCGGACGACCGATCCGTGAAGACCCCCGACTACCGCCTCACACCCCACGACGAAAGGCACCACCCATGACCGAATCAGCCCGCCTCGCCCCGGCCCGAGACGAAGCACTCGAGATTCGACGCCTCTACGAGATCCTCGAGCAGCGCTTCAACGGCAAGACATGGTCTCTGCACGAGCTCATGCTCGGCTTCTCGCAGGACGTGGGCTACATCGGCCGCCTCCTTCTCGCACACGAGGGGACGTGGGAGATCGACGGCGACAGCGAAGCCGAGCTGAAGCACAAGCTAGCCGAGACGCTGTGGTGGGCCTTCGTCCTCTCCGAGCGGCTCGATATCGACATCGACCAGGCCTTCACCGACACCATGGCGAACATTCGCGCCGGGTTGGACACCACGATCGCTCGCACCGCCCCCACCGATCCTTCCCAGTGAAACTCGCCAGGAACCCCATGTCCCACAGCTCCGTTCGGAGCGGACCGAACATCGGAGCACCGACCCCATGACAACAGTCCCGCATCTCCACGCCGCGGACGACCCCGAAGTCGTCCGCGTTCCCGCCATGACGTACGTATCGATCGCCGGCACCGGCTCCCCCGGGACCGACGAGTTCTACCGCAAGATGCTTCTCATCGGCGACGTCGCACGCCAGGTCACCGGGGAGTCGCGCCCCGTGATCGAGATCCAGTACTGGTACCCGGAGAGCTCGGCCCCGGTCGAGATCGCGGACTTCTATACCGTCAACCCCGTGCCTTCACTCCTCTACCGAGTGCTCGCGGCCATTCCCGACACCACTACGACCGAGGATCTGAACGCCGCGCGAACTCGTGCAGCGAGCACTCACGATCAGCGCGAAGACGTCATCGCGCTGCACACCACGCCCGAGCACGACGTCGTCCAGGTCATGCACCACGGCCCCTTCGCGGGCGAGTTCGAGACCCTCGAGCGCCTCGGAACATTCGCGCAGGAGCGCGGGGTTCACCGCAGTGGCCCGCATCATGAGCTCCATCTCGACGGCTTCACCCGTGAGACCCCGCAGGAGACCCTGCGCACCATCCTGCGCGATCCCGTGGCGTGAGCTCCGATGGCGAGTTATGCCTTCACCGCCCATTCGAAGTGTCTGACCTGCTGTGTTCGCCTGGTTACCCGATGACTCCGGCTCTCCGATTCGCGCCAACCATGGGGAACGAGCCAGGCGATTGCAACGTGGACATCCGGCGAAGTATTTGGCCCTGAGCGAGGCCGGGGCCATGACGCTTGTCCCGCCGCAGCGTCGCCGTGAAAGCCGCACGATTCGGGGCCTCGGGATCACGGCGCAGTGCGCCCCGGGGCGCACTCGGACGCAGTGGTCGCGCCCTGATCGGGCCCTCAGGCAGCGTGAACAGACCGACGCTGGCCCCGCTGCTCTACGGGCCTCAGGCGTCGCTCTCAGGCCGACGGCCGCTTCGTCCGCATCACCTTGTGGGTGCCGTCGCACCACGGTTTGATGGCCGATCCCCCGCACATGCACACGGCGCTGACCGGTCGCCAGGTGCGGTGCTCCTCGCCGTCCGCGTCCTGGATGACGTGCTCCCCGCGCAGCAGCATCGGGCCGCCCGGGCACAGGACGACGTCGGGGTGAGCGTCTTCCGCCTCGGCGCTCATGCGGCCCACTCCGCGAGCATCCGCTCGGCGTAGCGATCGTCGACGTGCATCGAGGCCCAGGCGCCGAAGTAGATGTTCTCGTACTGGTCGGGGTTCTCCTCCAACAAGGTGCCGCAGACGTTCCGGATCGCGAGCTGCTCGTGGACCGCGTCGGCCTCCACGTGCTCGGTGTAGTACTCGATGATCTCCGCGGGGAATCCGAGGCGCTCCAGACCTCGGGCGACCTTGCGGGAGGGCGCGGAACTGGTGGCCTCGAAAGCGCCGAGGAAGCCGAGGGACGCCGCCCGCAGCCGGCGGTTCAGGCCGAACATGCTCATGACGTTGTCCTGCTCGAGGATCTCCAGCGGGGCCTCATCGATGTAGGCGCCGAACTCGGAGGACAGGCCGCTGGCCTCGAGGCCACGCGCGAAGAGCTGGGCGTGCAGGCGGTTGGGGTCGCCGCCTCCGTACTCGTCGTACTGCAGTTCGACCACGGCCGCTTTGACCCGGTTGGTCAGCCGCGGGATCGTCCACGTGGTGTGGTCGGATTCCTTCAGCGTGTAGATCGACTTGTGGCGCAGGAACTGGCGCATCTGGTCCGCCGTGGCCGCGCTCTGCAGGTGGCCCACGACCGACGGGCCGTCATGGCCGGCGACGAAGGCGAAGAAGTTCTCGGCGAAGTCGCCGGGCTCGGGGAATTCAGGGGCGCGGTCGCGGAGGTCCTGTTCGAAGCGGTGTTCCAGCTGTCGTCGCAGGCCGATCAGATGCGGGTCCCATTCCAGCTCATCGGCCACATCGTCGAAGCCGCGGTGGTGCAGCTCGAACAGGGACCACAGGGCGATCTGGACGTCGTCAGGGCCGTCGGCCTCGGGAACCGACCCCGCCCGTGCGGTCTCCCCCGAACGCATCGCGTCCAGGACCGCTTCGCTGAGGGGTCCGCGCGCCGTGGGGGTCAGCATCGCTCGCTCCCGGTTCCGACGAACATCCGTGGCGCTGCAGCGGGTCGCGCAACGGTGGGCGGGCACGTCAGCGGGCGCATTGAGGTCCTCATCTCGCGGTCATCGACGCGCGGCCGGGAACAGATCGCCCGGAGTCTATGGCCCTGTGCGTCGGCGATTCACGTACCGACCCAGCGATGCGTTGGCCGCAGTCGCCCCTCTCCACGATCGCGGTACCGTGAAAGCCCAGGCCATAAAGGTATGCACCGGCCCGGACGGGAGCGGGCATGTCGCAAAGCCATCGTGGACCTAGCGGTTGGTCCGCTCGCGGTACGCCCATGCGGGCCTGACGAGTTGGAGCGAGGGGCCGCCCCCAACCGGCCATCTGCGGCCGGCACCGCGACGTCTGTACCGTGGGCCGTATGAGCGATATCCGGGTGTTCGCGGGCCGTGCCAGTGAGTCGTTCGCGGCCCTGATGTGCGAGCGGCTCGGCGTGCCGCTCAGCGACACCCGGTTGCAGCGCTTCGCCAATGACTGCCTGGAAGTGCAGTTGATGGACAACTGCCGGGAGCGGGACGTCTACCTCGTCCAGTCCATCGCCGCCCCGGTCCAGGAGCACCTCGTCGAGCTGCTGCTGATGATCGACGCGGCGCGCGGGGCCAGCGCCTCACGGATCACCGTGGTGATGCCGCACTTCGCCTACGCCCGCTCCGACAAGAAGGACGCCCCGCGCATCTCCGTCGGCGGCCCCCTGGTCGCGGACCTGCTGGCCACCGCGGGAGCGGATCGGGTGCTGACGATGACGCTGCACGCCCCGCAGGTCCAGTCCTTCTTCCGGATGCCGACCGATCAGCTTCACGCGCTGCGGGAACTGGCCGATCATTTCTCCGGCGAGGACCACTCGAACACGACCGTCGTCTCCCCCGACCTCGGCAACGCCAAGAGCGCCACCGCGTTCGCGCGCCGGATCGGTGCCCGCGTCGCCGCGGGCGCCAAGGAGCGCTTCGAGGACGACCGGGTCGTGATCACCTCCCTGATCGGCGACGTCGCCGGCCGCGACATCATCGTCCTGGACGACGAGATCGCCAACGGCAGCACGGTCATCGCCATCCTCGAGCATCTGCGCAACGCGGGTGCCGGGCGGGTCCGCGTCGTGTGCACCCACGGGATCTTCTCCAACGGCGCCCTCGACCGTATCGGCGCCGCCGAGGAGGTCGACGAGATCGTCACCACGGACACGGTTCCGCGCCAAGGCAAGGACCACCCCAAGCTCAGCGTGCTCAACGTGGCCCCGGCCTTCGCCGAGGCCGTGCGCAGGATCCACAGCGGCGACTCGGTCAGCGCGCTGTTCGGCCCCACGGCGCTGTAGGTCCGCTCCACGGCGCAAGCACCTTCCCGCGGCGGATCCTTCACAGGAACATTCCCCTGGCTCTCGCCACCATCACCGTGGCGCGCTAGTCTCGTCCTCACCACGAGCGCCGACCGGCGCCTCGTCAGTTCAGGGAGTTCGGCTCCCGGGTGGGTGGGCATCCTCCATGGAGGCATGCCGTGCTCGGACCCTATTCGAATGTCCTGCTGACCAGCCACGTCACACCCCGGCTCATCGCCGTGTTCCTCAGTGCAGTACCGCTGGGGATGCTCTCGCTGACGATCGTGCTGTGCGTCCAGGAGTGGACCGGCACGCTGGGCGCCGCCGGCGTGGTCAGCGGCCTCTTCGGTCTCGGCAACGCCGCCGGCCTCACCGCCCAAGGCCCGTTGATGGCCCGGGCCGGGTCCCGTCCGATCGTCCTCGCCGCGGGCGGAACCTGCACCGCCGCGCTTCTCGCCTTCGGGGCGGCGGGGCAGCTGGCCGGTCCGATATGGGTCGTGGCAACGACGGCCGGGATCGCCGGGGTCGCCATCCCGGCCATCACCACGGCCGTGCGCGCTTGGCTGCCGCACGCATTGGCCGACGAAACGCTGCGCGGCACGTCCTATGCGCTGCTCTCGGCACTGTTCCAGGGCGCCGTCACGATCGGTCCGGTCCTGGTCTCGCTGTCACTGCTCCTTCACGGACCCGTCCTGGCCGTCGGCATCGCGGCGCTGATGATCCTGACAGCCACGGCCATGTACGCACTGACCAGCGACCGGCGCGGAGCAGCCTCGCACGAGAGCCCGGTGGTTCGCTCCGCAAGTTCGCCCGGATTGCACACTCTGTTGACCGCGGCAAGCCTCGAAGGACTCGCCGCCGGGATGACCGCCGTCGCCATCCCCGGCATCATGACCGACGCCGGTCTCGCCGGGCTGGCCGGCATCGCCTTCGCCGCCCTCGCACTCGGCGAGGTCCTCGGCGCTCTCGCGTTCGGCGCACGCACATGGCCGGGTCCCCGCAGCAGGCAGTTGTCACTCGCTCAAGCCACCGTGACCGCGTTCGCGCTCCTGGTGTTTCTTGCCTCCGGGCAGCCATGGTTGGTCGTGCTGGCCATGTTCGGGGCGGGTCTGACCGGCGCGCCGAGCTCGATCGTGAAGTCGGCGTTGCTCGATGTCGTCGCGGCGGGACCGGCGATCGCAAGGAGCTATTCCTTGCTCGTCGCCGTCGGACTGGTGTTCGGGGCGACGGGAAACGCGCTCGCCGGCGTGCTCGCAGGACCCCTCGGCGTCGACAGACTGTTGCTCCTTCCGGCCCTCGCTCTAGCCCTGGCCACGATCTTCACAGCGGCGCGATGGCGCACACTGGGAAATGGCCACGATGACGCGAAGGAGTAGATAGATGCTGTCCGCCGCGATCGGACTCGGTGTGACCTCAGCGATCCTGATCGCTGTGCCGGGCCCGAGCATCCTCTACCTCGTCGGCCAGGCCTTGACGAATGGGAGAGTGCCCGCGCTGCGGGGCGTCGCGGGCAATGCCCTGGGGACCTTGACGGTCGGTTTGGTGGTCGCCGTCGGCCTCGGCGCCATGCTGGCCACGTTCTCCGTCGTGAGCACAGCGCTCCGGATCGCGGGCGCGGTCGTTCTCTGCGCTCTCGGTGTCGGCTATCTACGCAAGGCAGCCGGCCGGGCCGTCATCGAGGTCCAGGAGCAGCCAACTTCGGCGGGAAATCCGAGACGGGCGCGGAGTCCTCTTGCTCTTGGCTACGTCGTCGGGGTGAGCAATCCCAAGGCGGTCATCATCTTCGCCACGGTGGTACCGGCATTCTTGCCGCCGCAGTCGGGGATTCCCGTCCTGCTGCAGCTGCTCACCCTCACCGCGGTGCCTGTTGTCGTGGGGGTCGCGCTGGATACTGCGTGGGTCGAGAGCGCCCACCGGGCACGGCGATGGCTATCGCGGTCGGAGAACTCCCTCCGCTGGGTGCACGCCGCCGGTGGACTCCTCATGATCACGATGGCGGGAATCCTGGCCTTCGAGATTCTGTCGCAGTGATCGCCCGCGCCAGCATGGGCATCGTCCCCGTCCGCCTGCGCGCCACCGTTCGGTAGGTCCCGCCCCAGAACCTTCCACCGCTGACCTGTTGCTGACTACGGTCCAGGCAGCGGGCCGTCGAGCGCCCGTTCGGAAGGACGACACGACAAGGAGCGAGATCATGACCCACCACGTCAGTTCCATGCTAGAGACCTACCCGAAGGACCTCGGCAGCATCGATCAGCAGAAGCTGGCCGAGTGCATCGAGGCCTGCTTCGAATGTGCCCAGACCTGCACCGCGTGCGCCGACGCCTGCCTGGCCGAGGACATGGTCGCGGACCTGCGTCAGTGCATCCGTCTGAACTCGGACTGCGCCGACGTCTGCGAGACCACCGGCCGGGTGCTCTCACGTCAGACCGGGAAGAACGTCGAGCTGAACCGCTCGCTGCTCGAGGCCTGCCGAACCGCCTGTGCCGCCTGCGCCGAGGAGTGCGAGAAGCACGCGGAGATGCATCAGCACTGCAAGGTCTGCGCCGAGGCCTGCCGCCGCTGCGAGCAGGCGTGCGCCGACCTGCTCTCCGCGATGGGCTGAGAGGGAACCCGCCGACCGACCCCCGCCGCGCTGCGGCCTGAAGCACGTACCGCAGCGCACGTGAGTCACACGCACAGAGGGAGCCCGGCCATCGTCGGCCGGGCTCCCTCCGTGCGCGAGAGGCCACCGCTCGGTAACCCTCGGTGCGTGGACATGCGGGACGTGCGAAAGGGGACGACCGGATGGCCGTCCCCTTTCGGGGTCAAGGGCCGCTGCGGCCCTCGGGAGTGATCAGTTGTTGCCGCTCTGCTGACCGCCCTGACGGCCGGCCTGGCTGGGATCGGCGGAGTTCTCTTCGCCGAAGCTGCCCGAGCTGGCCTGGCCACCCTGGCGGCCCGCTTCGCTCGGATCGGCCGAGTTCGACTCACCGAAGCTGCCCGAGCTCTGCTGGCCGCCTTCGCGACCGGCCTGGCTGGGATCGGCCGAGTTCTGCTCGCCGAAGCTGCCCGAGCTCTCCTGGCCGCCCTGCTGGCCGGCCTGGCTGGGATCGGCCGAGTTCTGCTGGCCGAAGCTGCCCGAGCTCTGCTGACCGCCCTGGCTGGCCTGCTGTTCCGTGTCGTCCCGATTGCCGAACTGCCCGGGGTTGTTCTGATCAGCCATGATGAACTCCCTTCATGTCCGCCGGCCGACGGCCGGCCGAGCTATCTGCTCGTGACCAAAACGTTATGCACAGTGAGAGCCGCTTCTCAACCCCCACGACCGACCGTTATGCCCCCGGCCATCTCGGCGGAACCCGCACGTCGACCGCCGGCCGACGGCACCACGGCCACGAGCCGCAGAGCACTTCTCGCCGCTGGCCTCGACCTCATCGAGCTGACATACCCCGCCCGGCGCGCCCCGGCCAGTCTCCTGCCGATATCCGGTCCGACCGGTCGGGAACCCTTGGCGGCCCCTCGCGGCGTGGCTACGTTGGCGAATGGGACCAGCCCCCGACGCAGACCCGTCGGAGCCGGCCCCTCTCCCGAGACGTCGACGCCGCACCGCGACACCCACGATGACTCGATTCCGCAGAGGACCGATCATGACCACAGCCCGACCCGACCCCGCTTCATCCGCCGGCCGCACCCCCGGCACCGGCCGCTCCCCCATCCAGATCGCCTCCCTGGTGTACGGCGTGATCTTCCTTCTCGTCGGCATCGCGGGATTCATCCCCGGCCTGACCACCGACGTCGGCTCCATGCAGCTGGCCGGGCACCACTCCGAGGCGATGCTGATGGGCATCTTCCAGGTCTCGATCCTGCACAACGTCGTGCACCTGCTCTACGGGATCGCCGGCCTCGCGCTGGCGAGCCGCCCCTCCCTGGCTCGCCTCTACTTCCTCGTCGGCGGCGCCGTATACCTGGTGCTGTGGATCTACGGGCTCGTCATCGGCGACCACTCGATGGCCAATTTCGTGCCGCTGAACACGGCCGATGACTGGCTGCACTTCATCCTCGGCGTCTCCATGATCGGCCTGTCGTTCCTGCCCCGCCACGGGCCCGGCCGCACCGCCACCGCGACCCAGTACGGAGGCGCTGAGCACGGGCGGCATTGACTTCTTCGTCGGTGCCCCGCTCTCGCGGGCGCACCACTGACCGCTTCGCCGACGACGCCTGGCGCGGATCGCCGGCGAAGCGACTGGATCGAAAGAATCGCCCCTGAAGGAGAAGATCCGTGTTCTTCCACAAGCAGGAACTGCAGTTCAAGGCCACTCCCGACAAGCCCGACGCCGTCTACGCCCGCAAGCTCCAGGAAGTGCTCGGCGGCCAGTACGGCGAGATCACCGTCGCCATGCAGTACGGCTTCCAGGCCTGGAACACCCACATCCCCGGCAAGTACCGCGACCTGCTCTACGGGATCGGCGCCGAGGAGTTCGGGCACGTCGAGATGCTCGCGACCATGATCGCCCAGCTGCTGGAGAAGGCTCCGATGGGCGTGACCGAGGACGCGGTGCAGTCCGATCCCACGATCGCCGCCGTCGTGGGCGGGATGGATGTCCAGCACGCCATCGTCGCCGGCGCCGGGGCACGCCCCGTGGACAGCAACGGGAACCCGTGGAGCGGCAGCTACATCACCGCCAGCGGCAACCTGCTGGCCGATTTCACCTCCAACGCCAACGCCGAGATGCAGGGCCGCACCCAGGTCGCTCGGCTGTACCACATGACCGACGACTCGGGCGTGCGCGATCTGCTCTCGTTCCTGCTGGCCAGGGACACGATGCACCAGAACCAGTGGACCGCGGCGGCCCGTGAGCTGCAGGAGGAGGGCCTCGAGCAGATGCCTGTTCCGAGCAACTTCCCGATCAATGACGAGTACCGCGAGGCGTCCTACCAGTACCAGAACTTCTCCGACGGTCAGGCGGCCTCCGAGGGCTCCTGGGCCAGTGGCCCCACGCCCGACGGGAAGGGCGAGTTCAGCTACCACGACGGGCCGACGACCTCCGCGCCGATGCCGGAGCCCACCCGCCCGGACCCGCGGCTGTACGGCACCACCGACAAGCCCAACCCGATCGAGAAGGCCACCGGGGCCGTCAAGGACACGTTCAACAAGCAGTGACCACGCACCGCCGCCCGCGCTGTGCGAACCAGTGGGAAGGAGAGTCATGACGGAGAACCAGTACGGCCATACCGATCCGGAGCCCACGCGGCCGTCCCAGGCCGAAGGAGAACCGGACGAGGACCTGATGCCGGCGGGAGACGCCAGCGACGAGCCGGAGCCCACCGAGCAGGACGACGGCGAGCACTTCGATCCGGACCCGCTGCGGCCTTCGCAGGCCGAAGGTGACTCGCAGGGTTGAGCAGCCAGCCCTCGGGGCCGCCCCGGTGCCTTCGGGCCCCGGGGCGGCCTTGTCAGCTCCCGGCCCGCTCGGAGGCTCCGGCACGTCTCCCGTCTCGCGCGCGGGCCGGGGTCTGAGTCAGAATCTCTGATCATCACGGTGCCCCGCCCCGCGCTCGGCGGCCCGCAGAAGAACGACACCTGGAGGTCACATGTCCACCGAGATGCGGCGCATCGGGTCGCTCGACGAGCTCGAGGCAGAGCTGCGCGAGAATCCCGAGCTCTTCCTGCGCTACTCAGAGGGTCCCGATGCGGACCGGGAGGGCGGCAGCATGGACAGTGAGAGTGGGCTGGAGATGCCGGGGCTGTCCGTGAACCCCATGCATCCCGAGTCGTGGTGGACCCGGCCCGTCACCGACTGGCTGGCCCGGCAGCTGTGCCAGTACAAGGATCTGGCGGAGAAGAACCCGGAACGCTTTGCGTGGGTGCTGCGCGGCGAGCGCGTCGGCAACGGGCCGGACTGCGAACCGCTGATGACGAACGTCGAGCCCATCGCGCGGCTGGAGCCCTCCGTGCTCGAGGAGGCCGAGCGCGTGTACGAGGAGAACTTCGACGCCGGCCAGGGCCCGGAGGACTGAGCGCCCGGAAGAGCGAGCGCTACCCACAGCTCAGCGCGCCCCCGCCGCTCAGCGCGCCCCGCGGCCCAGCGCCCCCACCGCCAGCACGACACGCGGCTCAGCGTGCCCCGCCACCAGCACGACACGCGGCCCTACGCGCCCATTCCACCGAAACATGCCGCGAGCGGCACGGATCAGTGGAACGGAACGGCGCGTCGCCTACCGTTCCGGCTCGTGCTGCCCGAAAACTCCTCCGCCCGTCGGCCCCCGCGCTTACGCTTCCGGTGAGCGCACGACGCCGCGTCGGCGCCCTTCGTGGAGGAGGACATCATGCCCGCAGCCCTGCACCCCTACCTGAACGTCCCCGGCAACGCCCGGGAGGCCTTCGAGTTCTACGGCTCGGCCCTCGGGGCCACGCCCCAGTTCGCCACCTTCGGAGAATTCGGAGCCGTCCCGGACGGCGACCCCAGCGCCGACAAGATCATGCACGGCAGCCTCGAGGTCACCGACCTCATCAAGCTCTACGTCTCGGACGTCATCGAGGGCATGTCCCCCGAGGGCTTCGTCCAGGGCAACAACGTCACGCTGTCCCTCATGGGCGATGACGACGCCGTGCTGCGCAGCGCCTACGAGAAGCTCTCCGAGGGCGGCACCATCACCATGCCGCTGGAGAAGCAGATGTGGGGCGACGTCTACGGCAGCTTCACCGACCGCTTCGGCATCGTCTGGCAGGTCAACATCTCCGGCTCCGAGAGCTGAGCACCGGAGACTGCCGGTGCAGCTACGGGTGACGCCGTGAAGTGTGTCTCCACGGACGCCTGACAAGGTTCGCCACCAGCGCTGAGTTCGAGGGGGGGGGGGGGGGGGGGGGGGGGGGGGGGGGGGGGGGGGGGGGGGGGGGGGGGGGGGGGGGGGGGGGGGGGGGGGGGGGGGGGGGGGGGGGGGGGGGGGGGGGGGGGGGGGGGG
>NZ_JBZXYT010000033.1:0-39485 GCF_059391765.1 Brachybacterium sp. SYSU DS0246
GGATCATCTACGCCTGCTGGCGCGACGGAACGTGCTACGACCCCACCATCCACGAGCGGCGCAGAACCGACAGAAACGACCACAGCAGCGCTCTCACGGCCTAGAGGTTGACTCAGGGAACTCATGCGTGCTCCTGCTGGGGTGGGATCTGCACCGGCACGTCGCCGGGCAGGCCGAAGGTCTGGAACGCGGTGCGGCGTTCGAGGGGATAGGGCTCGCGCCCGGTGATCGCGGCGAGGATGACGCCGGCCCGCCAGGGGCCGAAGCCGAGGTCGGGGGCGGTCAGGCCGTGGCTGTGCTCCTCGGCGTTCATCACGTGGACGCGCCGGGCCGTATCGACGGAGTAGTCCTCGGCGGCCACGTCCAGGCGCCCGCGGGAGTCGCGGCGGATGCTCTCGCCCAGCGGTGCCAGCAGGTCGGTCCCGCGAGCCCGGTACCCGGTCGCGGCGACGACGGCACGGGTGCGGTGCTCGGCCGTGGTGCCGAGCAGTTCGTGCTCGAGCGTCAGGACGAGCTCACCCGTGGCGGCGTCATGTCGGGCGGCGGTCACGGCGGTCCCGGTCAGCAGGGTGCTCGGCACCTCACGGCCGCCGCTGCTGAGGCGGTAGAGGAGATCGTGGATCTCGTCGACCAGGTCGCCGCTGATGCCCTTGTACAGGCTGCGCTGCTCGCGGCCGAGCTGCTCGCGCCGGCTCTCGGGCAGGGACCGGAACAGAGCGGTGTGCTCCGGGGAGGTCAGCTCGAGGGTGAGCTTGGTGTACTCCATGGGGAAGAACCGCGGCGAGCGCGTCACCCAGTCCACCCGGGTGCCGCGGGCGCCCGCGTCCTCGAGCAGGTCGCGGTAGATCTCCGCGGCGGACTGCCCGCTGCCCACGATCGTCACGGAGCCGGCCTCGCGCAGCTGCGCCCGGTGCGAGAGGTAGTCGCAGCTGTGGAGAACCCGGTGCTCCCCAGGAGCGCTCTGCGCGAGCTCGGCGAGCGCCCGCGGCAGCGCCGGAGCGGTCCCGATCCCGAGCACGACGTGCCGGGCCCGATGCTCCTCGAGACCGCTCACCTCGCCGCTGGGGTCCAGGACCTCCGCCGTCACCAGCAGGTGGTCCGCTTCCTCCTGGACCGAGACGACGCGGCGTCCCCAGCGCAGCGAGTCCAGCTGGTCCGCGACCCACCGGCAGTAGTCGTCGTACTCCGTGCGCAGCGGATAGAAGGATTCCCGCACGTAGAACGGGTAGAGCCTGCCGATGTGCTTGAGGTAGGCGAGGAACGAGTAGGGCGAGGTCGGGTCGGCGAGGGTGACGAGATCCGCGAGGAAGGGGACCTGGATGGTCGCACCCTCGATCATCATCCCCGGGTGCCACCGGAACTCCGGGGCCCGGTCGAGGAAGACGGCGTCGACGTCGGCGAGGGGCTCGGCGAGCGCGGCGAGACCGAGGCCGAAGGGGCCGATGCCGATCCCGACCAGGTCATGGATCCGCGCGCTCATCGTGCCGCCGTCGTCGCGGCGAGCTGCGCACCGGCCAGGAGGCCGCGCCCCGTCGCCCGCACCAGGTCCAGGACCGCGGCGACGTCGGTGAGCGTCGCCTCCGGGTTCAGCAGCGTGAGTTTCAGCCAGGGCCGGCCGTCGACGGTGGTGCGGGCGACCATGGCGCGGCCGGACTGGAACAGGGTCCGGCGGATCACCGCGACGTGCTCATCGGCCGTCGCGTCGTCCACGGGGGCCGGCTGGAAGCGGAACAGGACGGTCGAGAGATCCGTCGCTCCCAGCACCGTGAAATCCGGATCCGCCGCCAGAAGCTCATGGACCTGGGCAGCGAGATCGCAGACGGCGTCGACCATGGCCCCGACCCGTGCCGGGCCGAGCGAGCGCAGGGTGGTCCACAGCTTGAGGGCGTCGAACCGCCGGGTGGTCTGCAGGGATTTGCCGACCTGGTTGGGTTCGCTGTGCTCGGAGGCGGCCTCGGCGGCCGGGTGGAGGTAGTCGGCGTGCCAGGTGGTCGCCGCGAGCTGCGCGGGATCGGCCACGATCAGGGCGCTCGAGGAGACGGGCTGGAAATAGGTCTTGTGGAAGTCGATCGTCACGGAGTCCGCCCGCTCGATGCCGGCCAGCAGGTCGCGCCGTGACGGGGAGACGAGCAGCCCGCCCCCGTAGGCGGCGTCGACGTGCAGCCACAGGCCGCGTTCGGTGGTGACGACGCCGATCTCCTCGAGCGGATCGATGAGGCCGCGATCCGTGGTGCCGGCGGTGGCCACGACCGCCATCACCTGCGCACCCTCGTCCTCGACGGCTCGCACGCAGCGGCGCAGGGCCGCGGGGTCCATGCGCCCGTCGGCATCGGTGGGGACCTCGAGGACGGCGTCCCGCTCGAGCCCGAGCAGGAGCGCGGACCTCGCGACGGAGAAGTGGCTGGCCGCGGTGGTCAGCACTCGCAGGCGGGCGACGCCGGGGCCGCGGGACTCCCCGGCGCGCTCCTGGCCGCGCAGCGCGCTCTCGCGGGCGAGGAAGAGTGCCTGCAAGTTCGACTGGGTGCCGCCGGAGGTGAACACCCCGTCGCCGCCGGCGAACCCGATGAGATCGGAGGCCCAGCGCACGAGGCGCTGCTCCATGTGGGTCGCCACCAGCGACTGGTCGTACGTGTCGACCGACGTGTTGATCGCGGCGAGCATCGCCTCGGCGGCGACCGCGGGAACCGCGACCGGGCAGTTGAGGTGGGCCAGGTAGGAGGGGTGGTGGAACCACACAGCGTGGGCGGCGTAGAGCTCGTCGGCCTCGCGCAGTGCGGCACGGTCACCGATTCCCTCCCCCTCGAGGTCGGCGTCGGCCACGAGACCTTCCAGCAGAGAACGGTCCGCGCCCGAGGAGGGGGTGCGCACCGTGCGCAGACGCTCGGCGAGGTCGTCGACCACCTCGTGCAGGAGGGCGGCGTACGTCCCTGCGGTGCGAGCACCCAGCAGCTCTGAGGCCTCAGCGGGCATCCGGGGTGCGGGGGCGGTCTGCGGGAGGGGCTGAGACATCTGCATGGGCCTTCCTGCCGGTCGGGGCGGCACCCCGAAACGGTGAACTACTTAGGTTTGGCTACCCTAAGCCGGTCACGGAATGGTCACGCAAGAGCGATCGTCATGTTCAGCGGTGCGAAGGATCACAGAGCCCTGCGCCCAGCCGCCTCGTCGGCCCGTATCCAGCAGCGCCATGAGCCCGCCCGGCGCCCAAAAAAGGCAGCGCCGCGCCCTCGTTACAGGGCGCGGCGCTGCGGGAGGAAAGGCGGTCAGCTCAGCTGACGCCGAGCTTGTCCATGATGATCTCGCGCACGCGGCCGGCGTCGGCTTGACCGCGGGTGGCCTTCATGATCGGGCCGATGAGGGCGCCGATGGCCTGAACCTTGCCGCCCTGGATCTTGGCGACCACGTCGGGATTGTCGGCGATGGCCTGATCGACGGCGTCGGTGAGCACGGAGTCGTCGGAGACGACGGCCAGGCCCTCCTTCTCGACGATCTCGGCCGGGTCGCCCTGACCCTCGAGCACCTTCGTCAGAACCTGCTTGGCGATCTTGTCGTTGATCTTCTTCGCCTCGACCAGTCCCTGGAGCTCGGCGACCTGCGCGGGCGTCACCGGCAGCGCGTCCAGGTCGGCACCCCGCTCCCCGGCGGTGCGGGCCAGCTCGCCCATCCACCACTTGCGGGCGCTCTGGGCGCTCGCCCCGGCGGTCACCGTGGCCTCGATCAGGTCGAGCGCGCCGGCGTTGATGGCGTCGCGCATCTCCAGGTCGCTGAAGCCCCACTCCCCGAGCAGGCGGCGGCGACGTGCGGCCGGCAGCTCCGGCAGTCCGGCCCGGATCTCCTCGATCCACTCACGGCTCGGGGCGAGGGGGACCAGATCCGGCTCGGGGAAGTAGCGGTAGTCCTCGGCATCGGTCTTCACGCGGCCCGAGGAGGTCTCGCCGGTGTCCTCGTGGAAGTGGCGGGTCTCCTGGGTGATCGAGCCCCCGGCGTCGAGGATCCCGGCCTGGCGGGAGATCTCGAAGCGCACCGTGCGCTCGATGGAGCGGAAGGAGTTGACGTTCTTGGTCTCGGTGCGGGTGCCCAGCGGCGCGTTCCTGTCGGCCCGCAGGGAGATGTTCACGTCGGCGCGGACGTTTCCGCGCTCCATCCGCGCCTCGGAGACCTCGAGGGTGCGGAAGATGTCCCGCAGGGTGCGCACGTAGGCGGCGGCGACCTCAGGGGCGCGGCCACCGGTGTCCGGGATCGGCTTGGTGACGATCTCGACCAGTGGCACCCCCGCACGGTTGTAGTCGACCTCGGAGTGGGTCGCGCCGTGGATGCGTCCCGTGGCGCCGCCGACGTGGGTGTTCTTGCCGGCGTCCTCCTCCATGTGGGCGCGCTCGATCTCGACGCGCACGATCTCCCCGTCCTCGAGCTCGACGTCGACCCAGCCGTCGAAGGCGATGGGTTCGTCGTACTGCGAGGTCTGGAAGTTCTTGGTGAGGTCCGGGTAGAAGTACTGCTTGCGCGCGAACCGGCAGGTCTCGGCGATGGAGCAGTTCAGCGCCAGACCGATCTTGATCGCGTACTCGACGGCCTTGCGGTTGACCACCGGCAGGGATCCGGGCAGTCCGAGCGAGGTCGGGGTGATCGCCGTGTTGGGCTCGGCCGCGAAGATGTTGGGGGCGCCGTCGAACATCTTGGTCTCGGTGCCGAGCTCGACGTGGACCTCGATGCCGAGGACGGGATCGAAGCGGGCGATGGCGTCGTCGTAGTCGACCAGGGCGGTGTTCTGAGCGCTCATCATCACTTCGCTCCTCCTGCGATCGCGGTGAGCTCGGGGGCCTTTGCCAGCAGGGGCCCTCCCCAGGAGTCCTCGAGCAGGGCCTCGAGGGCTCCGCCGACCTGGTAGAGGCGCTCGTCGGCCCGGGCCGGGGCGAGGAACTGGATGCCGGCGGGCAGGCCGTCCTCGGCCAGTCCGCTGGGCACCGAGATGCCCGGGGTGCCGGCGAGGTTGGCGGGGATGGTGGCGATGTCGTTCATGTACATCGCCAGCGGGTCGTCGACCTTCTCGCCGAGGCGGAAGGCGACGGTCGGGGAGGTCGGCGAGGCGAGCACGTCGACCTGCTCGAAGGCGGCGGCGAAGTCGCGCTGGACCAGCGTGCGCACCTTCTGGGCGCTGCCGTAGTAGGCGTCGTAGTAGCCGGCCGAGAGCGCGTAGGTGCCCAGCAGGATGCGGCGCTTGACCTCGTCGCCGAAGCCGGCGCCGCGGGTCGCCTTCATGACCGATTCCGCGGTCGGGTGATCCTCGGGGACCACCCGCAGGCCGAAGCGCATGCCATCGAACTTCGCGAGGTTGCTCGAGGCCTCCGAGGGCATGATCAGGTAGTAGGCGCCCAGGGCGTACTCGAAGTTCGGGCAGGAGACGCGCACGATCTCCGCGCCGGCGCGCTCGAGCTGCTCGAGCGACTCGGTGAACCGCGCCTGGACCTCGGGAGCGAAGCCCTCGCCCTCGAGCTGCTCGATGACACCGATGCGCAGGCCGCTGACGTCCTGGCGGCGGGCCGCGGCGGCGAAGTCGCCGACGGGGTCGGGCAGCGAGGTCGAGTCCCGCGGATCGTGGCCGGCGATGAGCTGGTGCAGCAGCGCGGCGTCCTCGACGGTGCGGGTGACGGGCCCGGCCTGGTCCAGGGAGCTGGCCATGGCGATCAGGCCGTAGCGGGAGACGGAGCCGTAGGTGGGCTTGACGCCCACGGTGCCGGTGACCGCGCCGGGCTGACGGATCGAGCCGCCCGTGTCGGTGCCGATGGCCAGCGGGGCCTCGTAGGCGCCCACGGCCGCGGCACTGCCGCCGCCGGAGCCGCCGGGGATCCGCTCGCGGTCCCAGGGGTTGCGGGTGGGGCCGTAGGCGCTGGTCTCGGTGGAGGAGCCCATGGCGAACTCGTCCATGTTGGTCTTGCCGAGCATCGGCAGGCCGGCCGCGCGGAGCTTCTCGACCAGGGTCGCGTCGTAGGGCGGGACCCAGCCCTCGAGGATCTTGGAGCCCGCGGTCGTGGGCGTGCCCTCGGTGACCATGACGTCCTTGACGGCGACCGGCACGCCGGCGAGCTCGTGGAGCTCCTCACCGGCGGCGCGGCGGGCGTCGACGTCGCGCGCGGCGGCCAGCGCCTGCTCCTCGCTGACGTGGAGGTAGGCGTGCAGATCGCCGTCGACGGCGGCGATCCGGTCCAGGTGGGCGCGGGTGAGCTCCTCGGAGGAGAGCTCTCCGGCCTGCAGCGCGGCGGCCTGGGCGGCGGCACTGCGGCGGATGATGTCACTGGTACTCACGGGCTCGATCACACTCATCATTCTTCGCCCAGGATCTGCGGGACGGCGAAGCGCCCGTCCTGGGCCTCGGGAGCGCCGGCGAGCGCCTGCTCCTGGGTCAGGGTGTCCGCGACGACGTCTTCGCGCAGCACGTTGGTCATGGCAATGGGGTGGGAAGTCGCGAGAACGTCCTCGGTGGCGACCTCGGAGACGGAGGCGACAGCGTCCATGATGGAGTCGAACTCGCCGGCGAAGCGGTCGATCTCCTCATCGCTGAGCTGGATCCGTGCGAGGTCGGCGAGGCGTGCGACGTCTTCTCGTCCGATCGAAGGCATACCCGCATTCTAGGTGGACTCAGCCCGGCGGTCGCACGCGGTAGTGGTAGCCGCCGAGGCGGCGGAAGCCGAGCGTGCGGTACAGCGCCAGGGCGCCGGGGTTGTCGGTCTCGACCTCGAGCAGGGCGCGGGAGGCTCCCTGGACCGCAGCGATCGACAGCAGCGTCTGCGACACGGCCCGCCCGAGGCCTCTGCGCCTGCGGCCCGGGTCGACCGCGATCGCGTTGAGCACGGCGGCCTGCTCCCGGCCGGCCTCGACCAGGGCGGCACGGCCGACGGCGGCGGGGCGGCCCGCCGCGCTCCCCTCGCTGCCGTCGGCCCCGTCGGCCCCGCCGGCTCCGTCGGCTCCGTCAGGCAGCAGCACCTGGACCGCCGGCGTGCCGGCCATGATGGCGTGCAGGGTCTCGCGGGCCTGGTCACCCTCGCGGGGCGCCAGCCGCCAGAAGGCGTCGAACCACTCCTGGTCCAGGGCCCCGGTGCAGATCACGGCCGACGGGGACGGCTCGAGCCGGCTGGCAGCGGTCAGGTCCAGTTCCAGCAGCTCGCTGGGCCCGGCGGTGCCGTAGCCGCGAGCGGCGAGGAGGTCGTCGAGCCCGGGCGGCCCGTGCACGTCGAGCACCCGGAAGGTGGCGGCCTCCCCCGCCGTCTCGCACAGCATCTCGATGCGCTCGATCGCGGAGGTCAGCGCTGCGGTGGACGACGGCGCATCCACGGCGACGGCGCTGTTGGCGCGCCGGGTCACGCCGCGGGAGCGCAGGAGGGCGAAGCCGTCGACGTCGAGGCGGGCCAGGGGCCGCCAGCCGGCGATCAGCGCTTCGCTGAGGTGGTACCCGCCGAGCGGGCGGGAGGTGCGGGATCGACGGGAGCTCATCGCAGAGATCGTAGCGATCGATGCCCCCTCCCCGCGCCGGTAGACTTCGCCCGTCCGCACGAGCCAGAAGGGACCCAGCCATGTCTGTCGACCCCAACATCGATCACGATTCCCACGATCCCGAGGATCGCGAGGAGAGCTCGAACGACAAGGCGATTCGTGAGGCCGAGGAGCTCGAGGCGCGCATGCGCCGTGCCCTGGCCACGAAGGACGATCCCCTGCGTGAGGGAGAGTCGACGCCGGAGCGTCTGCGTCGTCTCGCCGAGCAGGAGGCCTCCGGCTCCCAGGAGTGACCCCTGCCCTGCTTCAGCCGCGCGGATCGGGCGGCGGCATCAGGAGCAAGGGCAGGTAGAGCACCCCGGAGAGGTTGTACGGGAAGGTGATCCGCATGATCGCCCTGATCCCCCAGTGCATCGCGAACGCCGCGCCGGCGAACACCCGTCCCGCCCTCCGGTCCAGCACCGCCAGCGGCGCCCCGAACTCGACGGCCAGCGAGGCCGCGGCCATCGCGGTGAACAGGGCCGGGTAGGGATAGAGCCGCTTTCCCAGCGCCGAGGATCGCTCGCCCAGCATCTCCTTGCGCAGCGCATCGAAGGCGACCTGATCGCGCATGTGACCGCCCCGGACCCAGCCCAGCCCGTCCCCACCGGTGAGCTTCGCCAGGCCGGCGAGCACGTAGGTTCCCGCGACGGCGGCGTTCATCACCGTCGGGGTCGCTCCGTACATCCAGGATCGCCGGCCCGGCAGCAGCGACCGGTCGCGCAGGAGCGCATCGATGCTGAGCGCATCGCCAGCGGGAGCGGCTGCGAGGACCATCGTGTGCAGGACGAGTGTGTTCTCGTGGTGGAAGACCATGGACCACGAGTTGCGGTAGGCGAAGTTCCAGGTCTGCAGGGCGGAGTGCACGGGAGCGAGCACCCGGTGGCCGACGCCGGCGGCGAACAGGGCGCCGGTGACGAGCGAGGCGTCCACGAGCCGGTCGGCGATCACCGGCGGCAGCGGCCGGCGGAGGATGCGGGCGGGGCCGACGGGGTCGAAGCTCGCCGGATCGGTGCGGTGGACCCCCTGGTAGAGCCTGCGCTTCCGGCCGACGTGCCACAGGTGGTAACCGCCGACGGCCAGGCGCAGCAGGCCCGGCCCGGCTGGTCCGGCGTGCGGGGCGAGCCGCCGCCCGGCGCAGACCGCGACGGCGCGCAGGAGGGTGCCGGCCGCTCGGCGCGCGCTCATGACAGGGCCTTCTGTGCGCCGGTGCGTCCCGGCACGTCAGCGCTGCCGCGCACGTCCAGCGCCGTGGTGAACACGTCCCTGCTGCGGCCGAGCATGAACGGTTCGACGAGGTACCGGCCGCGCACCACGTGCACGCGGTGCACGTCGCGGTCCGCCGGCCTGTCGCGGGCGGCGATCAGCGCCGCGACCCGCTCGGCGATCTGCTGGCCGTCGCCGTCCCGCACGCGTCGGCGCACCTGCCGGCGCACCGCGTTGAGTCCTCCGGTGCCCAGATATCCGTGGTGCAGCGGGCTGACGGATCCGTCCTCGTGCACGCCGAGCAGATGGGTCACCCAGTAGTGCGCCTTCCGTGGGGCCGAGAACATCGGATAGTGGCTGAAGGGGAACGAGTCGCGTGCCTCCTCGGATCGGGCGAACCGGCGCGCGGGCAGTGCCACGGCGCTCAGCAGCGCGGCTGTCAGCACCGCGGCCGCGAGGCGGACGGCCACAGTGTCCGGTCGCGACGCGCACTGGTGCGGGGTCGATGGGATCCGGGGCCGGGGAGCTGTGCTCATGCGCTCACGCTAGGAGGGGGCGATGAGAGCCGTGCCCTCCGGTATGAGAGAACGATGAGAGTCCTCTCAGGTTCCTCTCGATCCCAGGCTCCTCCCCACCGCCCGGGCGTCCACATCGGGCCACGGCGCCCCCGCCCGTCGGTCCCGGTTGGGAGACTGGGGCCATGGAATCCATCGGCTCCGCCCCCGGCCCGCCCCTCGCCCCGGTCGACTCCGCTCTGCGCCCCGAGGCCCAGGAGGCGCTCGCGGCCCTGACGGGCCGAGCGGACGTCGGATTCCGCGACGGCCAGTTCGAGGCCATCTCCGCCCTGGTCGAGGAGCGCCGGCGGGTGCTGGTCGTCCAGCGCACGGGCTGGGGCAAATCGGCCGTGTACTTCCTCGCGGCCCTGCTGCAGCGCCGCCGGGGAGCCGGGCCGGCACTGATCATCTCCCCGCTGATCGCCCTGATGCGGGACCAGGTGGCCGCCGCACGCCGGGCCGGGGTGCGGGCGGAGGCGATGAGCTCGGCGAATCCGACCCAGTGGGAGGACATCGAGCAGGCGCTGCAGGCCGATGAGCTGGACGTGCTGCTGGTCTCCCCCGAGCGCCTCGTCAACCCCCGCTTCCGGGCCGAGCAGCTGCCCCGGCTGGTTCAGCGCTGCGGTCTGCTGGTGATCGACGAGGCGCACTGCATCTCGGACTGGGGGCACGATTTCCGGCCCGACTACCGGCGTCTGCGCGATCTCGTGGCCGAGCTCGGCGACCAGGTTCCCGTGCTGGCGACGACCGCCACGGCGAACTCCCGCGTGGTGGCGGATGTGGCCGAGCAGCTCGGCTCCCGCGGGGAAGGCGCGAGTGCGGTGCTCACCCTGCGCGGGGCGCTGACCCGGGATTCGCTGCGCCTGGGCTGCCTCACCCTGCCTGACGACCGCTCCCGGCTGGAGTATCTGGCACAGCATCTCGACGAGCTGCCCGGCTCGGGGATCATCTACACCCTGACCGTCTCCGCGGCGGAGGACCTCGCCGATCTGCTGGATCGGCCGGGCCGACGGGTGCGCACCTATACCGGGCGCACGGACTCCGAGGAGCGGGCCGAGCTCGAGCAGGCGCTCAAGGACAACGAGGTCAAGGCGCTGGCGGCCACGAGCGCGCTCGGCATGGGGTTCGACAAGCCCGACCTGGGGTTCGTCGTCCATCTCGGGGCGCCCAGCTCTCCGGTCGCCTACTACCAGCAGGTGGGCCGCGCCGGCCGCGCCACCGATACGGCCGAGGTGCTGCTGCTTCCCGGCCGGGAGGACCGGGCGATCTGGGAGTACTTCGCGACCGCCTCGATGCCCGCCCAGGCCGACGCCGACGCGGTCCTGGCCGAGCTGACGAGGTCCGGGGCGCCGCTGTCGACGCCGGCGCTGGAGGCACGCGTCGACGTCAAGCGCAGCTCCCTCGAGCTGCTGCTGAAGGTGCTCGCGGTCGAGGGCGCCGTCGAGGCCGTGCGCGGCGGCTGGGTCGCCACCGGAGCGTCGTGGACCTATGACGCCGAGCGCTACGAGAACGTCGCCCGGGCACGCCGCGCCGAACAGCAGGCGATGCTCGAGTACGAGCGGCTCCAGCCGGGAGATCCGCAGCAGTGCCGGATGATGTTCCTCGCCCGCCAGCTGGACGATGACACGGCGGCTCCCTGTGGTCGCTGCGACGTGTGCGCCGGGCCGTGGTACCCGCTGCCGGAGTCAGGATCGCAGACGGCGTCCGCACCGGCGTCGGCGTCGCCATCGGGCGGATCGGGCTCCTCCCGCGAGGCGGTCTCGCGCCTGCTGGATCGGGTCGGTGTGCCCGTCGACCCCCGCAAGCAGTGGCCGCAGGGACTGGACAGGCTGGAGGTGACCTCCGAGGCGGGGGCACCGCTGCGCGGCAACATCCCGCCGGGCGAACGCGTCGAGGAGGGCCGCGTGCTGGCGCGCATGTCCGACCTCGGCTGGGCGGTGCCGCTGAGGCACCTGCTCGCGGTCGACGAGGACGGCCGCCGGGTCGACGCCGAGCTGACCCCCGCGATCGCCCAGCGCGTGGTCGAGGTGCTCACGGACTGGGATTGGGCGCAGCGGCCCGCCGCGGTGGTCTCGGTGCCCTCCACGACGCGGCCCACCCTGGTGCGCCGGCTCGCCTCGGGCATCGCCCGCACCGGGCGCATGCAGGATCTGGGCGAGCTCGGCCTCGCGCCCGGCGCCGCCCCGCTGCACGGGGCGCGCAACAGCGCGTTCCGGGTCGCCGCCCTGTGGGGCCGGTTCACCGTCCCACCGCAGCTGACCGAGGCGATCGCGGCGCTGGATGGCGCACCGATCCTGCTGGTCGACGATGAGATCGACACGCGATGGACGATGACCATCGCGGGACGGGCACTGCGCCGGGCCGGGTCGGGACCGATCCTCCCGCTGGCCCTGGCCCAGGTCAGCTGAGCCCCGGATCACCGGAGCCCCGGGTCAGTCGAGAGCGTCGGGGCCGCCCTCGAGCAGGGCGACGAATCCGTCCTCGTCCAGGATCCGCAGACCGAGCTCCTCCGCCTTGTCCGCCTTGGACCCGGCGTTCTCCCCGACCACGACGAAGTCCGTCTTCTTCGAGACCGAGCCGGAGGCCTTGCCGCCCCGGGCGATGATCGCCTCCTTGGCGCCGTCCCGGGTGAACCGCTCGAGCCCGCCGGTGACCACCACGGTCACCCCTTCCAGGGTCCTGACGAAGCCTTCCTCGACCTCGTCGACCATCCGCACGCCGGACGCGGCCCAGCCGTCGACCAGCTGGCAGTGCCACGGCACCGAGAACCAGTCGGTCACGGCCTCGGCGATGATCGGGCCGACGCCGTCGGTGTCCGAGAGCTGCTCGACGCTCGCCTCACGGATCGCCGACATCGACCCGTACGCGGTGGCCAGCGATCGCGCGGCCGTCGGCCCCACGTGCCGGATCGACAGGGCCACCAGCACCCGCCACAGCGGCTGCTCCTTCGCCTTCTCCAGCTCGCTGACCAGCAATTCGGTGTTCTTCAGCACCGTCGGAGCCTTCTGCAGCTTCCAGGCGCCCTCGCGCTTGTAGTACTTCAGCGCCGGCCGCGACCAGAAGACGGGCTGGATGCGCCAGTCGCCCGTGGGCTCCCCGTCGCGCCGCTCCGGCTGCCAGACGAAGACCTCGCGCAGGGACTCCGCGGTGAGGTCGAAGAGGTTGTCACCGATGGTCACCGCCGGTTCCTGCAGGCCGGGCAGCAACGGGTCCTCGAGGTCCGTGACGGCGAGCACCGGCACCCCGTCGGTCCCGTCGGTGATCACGCCGTTCTTGAGGACGGCGAAGTTCTCCTGCTCCGCGTCGGAGGGTTCCCGGATCGGCAGATGGATGCGGTGGCCGGCGCGCAGAGCGGCGAGAGCCTCGGGACGACGCTTGTCGGGATCGGTCAGGGCGATCGCGCTCTCCTCACCCAGCGACTCGATGTCGAAGGCGCCGCGGGAGGCGGCATGCTCGACCCTGCCGGTCACCTGCGCGGGACAGTCCTTCGCATTGGGGCAGCGCCAGTCCTTCTCCCCCTCGCGATCCGGGCCGATCGCGGTGCCGCACGACGGGCACCGGGACGGCATCTCGAACGGCCGTTCGCTGCCGTCGCGCAGCTTCTCCACCGGTCCGAGGATCTCGGGGATCACGTCACCGGCCTTGCGCAGCACGACGGTGTCCCCGATGAGGACGCCCTTGCGCTCGACCTCGAACTGGTTGTGCAGCGTGGCCATCTCCACGGTGGAGCCGGCGACCTTGACCGGCTCCATGACGCCGAAGGGGGTCACGCGGCCGGTGCGCCCCACGTTGACCTGGATGTCCAGGAGCTTGGTGGTGACCTCCTCGGGCGGATACTTGAACGCGATCGCCCAGCGCGGGGCACGCGAGGTCGATCCGAGCGCGCGCTGCTGGGCGAAGGAATCGATCTTGACCACGATGCCGTCGATCTCGTGCTCGACGTCGTGGCGGTGCTCGCCGTGGTGGGCGATGAACTCGCGCACCTCCGGAAGGCTCTCCAGCACCCGGGTGTGCGGGGACGTGGGAAGGCCCCATCCCTGCAGCGTCTCGTACACCTCGGACTGCGAGGTCAGCGTCATCCCCTCGTGGGCGCCGATCCCGTGGACGTACACCGCCAGGGCGCGGGAGGCGGTCACCGCGACGTCCTTCTGGCGCAGGGAACCGGCCGCGGTGTTGCGAGGGTTGGCGAACTCCGCCAGTCCGGCCTCGCGCCGCTGATCGTTCAGCGCCTCGAACTCCGAGGTGGGATAGAAGACCTCACCGCGCACCTCGAGCACCGCCGGCGGCGCGTCGGTCTCCAGCCGTTCGGGGATCGAGTCGATGGTGCGCACGTTGGCGGTGACGTCCTCCCCCACGCGCCCGTCGCCACGGGTCACGGCACGCACGAGCTCGCCGTCCTCGTAGACCAGCGAGATGGCCAGACCGTCGATCTTGAGCTCGGTGAGGTAGCGGACCTCGGCAGCTCCTGCGCCCAGGCCCTCGGCGGCGCGGTGGGCCCAGGTGTCGATCTCCTCGAGGGTGAACGCGTTGTCCAGGCTCATCATCCGCTCGATGTGCTCGACGGGCGCGAAGCCGGGAGCGACCGCCCCGTGGACGGTCTGGGTGGGCGAGTCGGCCTTGACCAGCTGCGGGTTCTCCGCCTCGAGATCACGCAGCTCCTGCTCGAGCTGGTCGTACTCGGCGTCGGCCATGGTCGGTGCGTCGTGGACGTAGTAATCCTCGATCGCCTGCTCGACCTGGGCGGTCAGCTCGGCGATGCGCGCCTGCGCGCCCTCGGCCGAGCTGCGCTCCTGGGGCGGGGCGTCCCGATCCTGGCTGTCCTGCGGGTCCTGTGGCTGGCTCACCCCACCATTCTTGCTCATCGCCATGACATCCGCAGGTGCGAGCCCCGCGGCCGCCCCTAGGATCCGTGCCATGAGCATCGCGCGCAGCATCCGCCTGGCCACGGAGGAGGACCTCGCCGCTGTGGAGGGCATCGAATCCGCGGCCGACGGGCTCTTCGAGCCGCTGCTGGGTCCCGAGCCGTTCGGCGCGGAGTCGGCGACCGCCGGCGACGCGCGGGCTGCTGAGCCCGGGTTCCTCCTGGTCGCGGCCGAGTCCGAGGGCTCCCCGGCGGTCGGCTTCGTCCATGTCCTCGAGCCGACCGGGCCGGCAGGGCTCGTCCACCTCGAGCAGCTCGCCGTGCTGCCCGAGCATCTGCGTCGCGGACACGGCAGGGCACTGGTGGAGGCCGCGGCAGCCGAGGCCGCGTCCCGCGGAGGCACGCGGCTCACCCTGCGCACATTCGCGGAGGTGCCGTGGAACCGGCCGTTCTACGCGGCGTGCGGCTTCCGAGTGGTCGGGCCGATCGACTCCGACTTCCATCGCGGCCTGGCCCGCACGGAGGAGGAGCTGGGGCTGACGCGGCTGGGGACCCGCGTGCTCATGGCCCGCGACCTCACGGCGCCGGCCGCGTGCTCCGCACCGCCCGCGGCGTCGAGCCGGTCCGCTCCCGGAAGACGCGGTTGAAGTGGGTGACGGTGGCGAAGCCGACGTCGGCGGCGATCCGCCCGACGGGCAGCTCGGTCTCCTGCAGGAGTCGGCGCGCCTGGTCGACGCGCAGATCGTTGACGTAGGAGATGACCGTGGTGCCGGTGTGCCGCCGGAACTCCCGTGAGAGGTGATGGCGGCTGACGAAGAACCTCTCGGCGAGCTCCCCGAGCTCGATGTGCTCGGTGTAGTGCCCGTGCAGGTGCCGGATGACTCGCGCGACGCGGGTCTCGCGGGCGGCGGTGGCGGCATCGACCTCCTCCTGCCGCAGCAGTACCAGCAGCAGCTGGGTCAGCAGCAGTCTCAGCTCGTCCTGCGAGCTCTCCCCCAGCGTCTCCTGCGTATGCAGCATTTGGTCGACGATCCCGCGCACCGAGGCCAGGCCCGACGCCGTCGGCCGGAACACCCGGGCATCGCAGCCGAGTGCCTCGCGCACGTGCCCGTACAGCACGGCGTCCGGGCGCGCATAGACCACCACGCGCCGGAAGGGCACTCCCGGTGGGCTGTAGGAGAAGTGCTCGTCACCGGGTGGGAAGGTGATCGCCTCGGGCGCGGAGATCCGGTGCACGTGGCCGCCGGAGACGTGCTCGCGCCGGCCCTCCTCCAGGACGTAGACCTCCAGGAAGTCATGGCGGTGCGGACGCGCCATGTTGTCGTCGACCCCGTGGACGCGGGCGACGGCGACCGCTCTCCCGCCCGCCATGAGCTCACCGGCCACGTCCTGCATCGATCGATCCCTTCCCCGGGGTGCCTACTCCAGCAGCCCCAGCATGCCCGGGATCCCGAGCGAGAGCGCGGGGACGTAGGTGATCAGCAGCAGGAGCACCACCAATCCGGCGAAGTAGGGCAGCAGCCGCGGGACGACGTCCTCGATCCGCACGCCCGCGACACCGGTGGCCACGAACAGCACCGAGCCCACCGGTGGGGTCATGGTGCCGATGCACATGGCCAGGATCAGCACCATGCCGAAGTGGACAGGATCCATCCCCAGCTCGGTGGCGATGGGCAGGAAGATGGGGGTGAAGATCAGGATCGCGGGCGTGATGTCCAGGAACGTTCCCACGACCAGCATGATCACGAGCATCAGGGCGAGGATCGCCACGCGCGAGTCGGTGGTCGATACCAGCGCGTCGGTGATCGCCGAGGGGATGCCGGTGAAGGCCATCACCCATGCCATCGCGGAGGACGCGGCGATCAGCAGCATCACCACGCCGGTCGAGCTCACCGTCCGCACCGCGATCTGCGTCAGCGCCGTGCTGTCCAGGGAGCGGTAGATCAGCGAGAGCACCAGGCAGTACACGACCGCGACCGCCGCGCCCTCGGTCGCGGTGAAGATGCCGGCGACGATGCCGCCGACGACCACGACCACCAGCAGCAGCGAGGGAATGGCGCGACCGAGCACGGTCAGCCCCTGGCGCAGGCCCACGCGCTCGCTGCTGCGGTAGCCGCGGCGGCGGGCGACGACGAACGCGATCAGCATGACCACCAGGCCCATCAGGATGCCCGGCACGTAGCCGGCCATGAACAGCGCCGAGACGCTCACCCCGCCGGCGACCGTGGAGTAGACGATCGCGGCCGTCGTCGGCGGGATCAGCAGGCCCACGGAGGCCGAGGCGATGTTCACCGACGCCGAGTAGGCGGGGTCGTACCCCTCCGTCCGCTGGCGCTCGTGCAGGGTTCCGCCGATCGCGGCGGCCGAGGCCACGGCGGATCCCGACAGGGAGCCGAACAGCATGTTGGCCAGCACGTTGGTGTGGGCCAGGGACCCGGGGACGCGGCCGGAGATCACCAGGGCCAGGTCCACCAGCCGCTGGGCGATGCCGCCGTTGTTCATGATGTTGCCGGCGAGGATGAACAGGGGCACGGCGAGCAGCGAGAAGCTCTCCACGCCCATGCTCATCTGCTGGCCGACGACGAAGGTGGTGTCCGCCCAGGGCAGCATCAGCAGGGCGGTGACGAAGGCGGAGACGATGATGCCGACGGAGATCGGCACACCGAGGGCCAGCAGCACCACGAAGGTGCCGAACAGGGCGAGGGCTGCGAGCAGCGGGTCCATCACTCGGCCTCCTTCGGGGCGGTCGCCTCGAGCGGGGTGCGGACGAGGTCGAGGATGTTCAGCACCTGTGCCAGGGCGATGGCCGCCCCGGTGATCGGGCCGATGAGGTAGACGAGGCCACGGGAGATGCCCAGCAGGGCGGAGATGTTCTCCCGCGAATCCCAGGCGAGCATCGCGCCGCCGATGCCGAGGACGAGCACGGCGAGCGCGAGGATCAGCAGGTCGATGGCCAGGACGAGTCCGCGCCGGGCGCGGACGGGGAGCCGGTCGCGCACGATGGTCAGCGCCATGTGCTCGCGCTGGAGGAAGGCATAGGTCGCGCCGACGAAGGAGACCCAGATCAGCGCGTAGCGGACCAGTTCCTCGGTGAAGGCGACGGGGCTGCCGAGCACGTACCGGGTGAAGACCTGGTACAGCACCAGGGCCGTCATCAGCACCAGCAGGGCGACGGCGAACCACAGCAGAGTGCCGGCGAGCACCCGGCGGAGGCGATGGACGGTGTCGGCGGAGGCGTTCATGCGCGTGACTCCTCACTGACCTGTTCGATGGTCTCCAGCAGCTCCGCGACCTCGGGATACTCCTCGGCGAACCGGTCGACCACAGGCCGGGTGGCCTCGCGGAACGCGTCGGTCTCGACGTCGTCGACGAACTCGACGCCCATGTCCCGCGCGTCGGCCTCCGCGGTCTCGATGGCCTCGGCCCAGGCGATCCGGTGGTCCTGCGAGGACTGTCGGGCCGCCTCGACGATGAGGTCCTGATCCCCGCTCTCGAGCCGTTCCCAGGCGTCGGAGCTGATGAGCATCAGGTCGGGGATGCGCGTGTGCTCGGTGCGCGAGAAGACCTTGGCGACCTCGCCGTGGGCGCTGTCGGTCAGGACCGTCTCGTTGCTCTCGGCCCCGTCGATCAGGCCCGTCTGCAGCGCGGTGTAGGTGTCACCGAAGGCCATCACCACCGGTGCGGCGTCCAGCTGCTCCATGAGATCGGTCTGGGAGCGCATGTCCTGGACCCGGATCTTCAGCCCCACCACGTCCTGGGGGCTGCGCACCGGGCTCGCGCGGGTGTAGAAGGAGCGCGCTCCGGAGGAGTAGTGGGTCAGGCCCACGAATCCGCGGTCCAGGGTGGAGCGGTAGAACTCCGCCATCTGCTCGGAATCCATCACGGCGTGCATCTGCTCCTCGGAGTCGAACACGTAGGGCAGGCCGAAGGTGTGGTAGCCGGCGTGGTAGCCGGCCAGGCCGGGGCTCGCGACGCGGGTGATGTCGACGATGCCCTGGGTGAGCTGGCCGAGCACGGCGGTCTCGGAGCCCAGCTGACCGTTGGCGTAGATGTCGACCCGGATGCGGCCCTGGCTGCGCTCGGCCACGGCATCGGCGAATGCGGCGATCGCCACCGAGGTGGGGTGCTGGTCATTGAGGTTGTGGGCCAGGCGCAGCACCAGCGGCCGGCTGCTGTCCGCGGCCGCGCTGGTCAGCTGCGTGCTGCGAGCGCTGCAGCTCGCCAGGGCCAGCGGCGCCCCCAGCAGCAGGGCGCGCCGTCCGAGGCGCGGCGTCGCGGGATCGTGGCGGTGGGTCGTCATGGCCTCACATTCCGATCATGTCGAAGGTCTCGAAGGAGATCTCGAGGTCGAGATCGTCCCCGTCGTCGGGCAGTGCGATCTGGACCGATCCGAGCGCGGCGTCGTAGTACCAGCCGCTGTCGTGGCCCTCGAAGTCGGCGGCCTCCGGACGGTGCTCGAGGCTCCGTCCGTTCGCCCGGACGTGCAGCGGGGCGCGCTCGGGATGGATGACGTCGAACCGGAACGCCTGCACGGCGCTGCGGTAGGGGCCGGAGCGCTCGAGGGTGATGCGCACGGTGGAGCCGGAGGTCATGGTCACGACGCTCTCGCGGCGCTGGCCGCGTTCGTGCGCTCGGGTGCGGCCGTCGTCCTCGTGCAGGACGAACCGTCCGTCCCGCTCGGGGGCGCAGATCAGCCGCAGGGTCCGGATCTCGTCGCGCACCAGCGAGGTCGGCTGCTCGACGGCGATCGGGATGATGCCGCCGGCGCGGATGTACAGCGGGATCGAGTCCCTGCCCACCGGCTCCGTGGCCGTCGTGCCTCCCTCGTGCCGTGTCCGCGTGGCGAGGTCGTAGAACGCCTCGTCGGCCGGGAAGCGGACCGTGCGGGTGGTGGCGCCCTTCTCGAGCACCGTGGCCACCAGGAGGGAGTCGCCCAGCATGAAGGTGTCGGTGGTGTCGTAGCCCTCGACGTCGTGCTGGAACGCACTGATCAGCGGCTCCATGATCGGGGCGCCCTCGCGGGAGGCGCGGACCATCAGCGAGTACAGGTAGGGCATCAGCCGGTAGCGCAGGTTGATCGCCTCGCGGATCGGCCCGGTGGTCTCGGGGTACATCCACGGCTCGGTGACGGTGTTGTCGGAGTTCACGGAGTGGATGGAGAAGCGGGGCTGGAAGATGCCGTGCTGGACCCAGCGCAACAGCAGCTCCGGCTCGGGCCGGGGCCCGTGGAAACCACCGATGTCGCACCCCTGGTTGGCGACGCCGGACAGGCTCATGCCCAGGATGGTGGCGATATTGGCGCGCAGGGTCTCCCAGGAGGTCGAGTTGTCCCCGGCCCAGGTCTGGGCGTAGCGCTGGATCCCGGCGTGCCCGGCGCGGCAGACGATGTAGGGGCGCTGGTCGGGGTGGGCCTCGGTGATGGCGTCCTGGGTGACGCGGCACATGAGGTTGGCCATCACGTTGCGCACCTCGGCGAGTGTGCTCGGGGCGCCGTCCCCGTCGACCTCGGAGTCCATGTCGAGCACGCCTTCGTACTCGCAGTTGTCGTTCCAGACCGAGGCGGTGCCCTTCGCGAGCACGGACTCGGTCAGCCACTGCTTCCAGGCGTCCCGGGCTCGCGGGGAGGTGAAGTCGACGAAGTGTCCCGGTCCGCCCCACCAGGCGCCGACGGCGGGCGGGCGCGGGGCGTCGGGGTCCGCCTCTCCCCCGCCGGTCACGGACAGCGCGGGGGCGGTGGTCGCGGCCTGGTCCAGGGCGTCGTCGCTGGCCCCGACGAACACGCCGCGCTCGGCGAACTCGGCGCGCCGCGGGTGGACCGTGAGCACGCCGGGCTTCACGTTCGGGGAGACGACGACGCCGCGCTCGTCCATGGCGGAGAAGAAGCCAGCGGGATCGGGGAACCGCTCCTGGTTCCAGGTGAACACGCAGCGCTTGGCGCCGTCGGCCGTCTGCTGGGTGGTGTAGCCGCTGGAGAGCTGGAAGCCGTCCACCGGGATCCCGTGCTCACCGGCGAGATCGACGAACCGGGTGATGGCCCGGTCGCTGCCGGAGGTCAGCTCGGCGTAGTACATGGAAGAGGCGAGATAGCCCAGTGCCTGGCGGGGCAGCACGGGCGGACGTCCGGTGAGCTCGGTGTACCGGGCCACGACGTCCCGAACCTGCGGGCCGGCGATGAGGAACAGATCGACGTCGCCGCCGTCGGCGATCATCTGGGTGTGGTGGGGGAAGTAGTTGCTGTGCGAGCGGCCCAGGTCGAAGGAGACGTCGCGGGTGCCGTGGTAGAAGTACCCGACCGCCTGGCGGGAATCGCGATTGACCTTGAGGTAGAACGGGATGTGCTTGTACAGCGGTGCGCTGCGTCGGGCGTCGTAGCCGAGGCTGTCGCGCGGGCTGAGGGAGACCAGCTGCTTGGCCTTGTCGAGCTCGCCCGTGGTCTCGCCGAAGCCGACGAAGGCGTCGCCCGGTTCGAGCCGGGTGGTGTGGATCCGGCGGTGGTTGGTGTCCTCGCGGTAGGCGATGTAGGGCACATCGGCGTGCAGCACGCTGCCGTCGGCGTCCAGCACGCGGATCTCCAGCGGGGAGCGGCGCACCTCGACGCGCAGCCGGGGGCCGATGAGCACGGCCGTCTCGTCCGTCTCCTCCAGCTGCACGGGGACCGGGGCGATGCGCGTGCGCTCCTCCCCCAGCACCGGATCGAGGCGGTCCTGCCAGGCGGTGGTGGTGAGGCTGTAGGACTGCTCGGCGAAGTCCCCGTCGAAGCCCGCGCGGATCCGCACGATGTCCGAGGTCATCATGAGCAGCCGGATCTCGACGCCTTCGGTGACCACACGGAGCACACCGTTCCCGTCCAGCTCGACCCGCTGCACCTGGGTGCTCGTGCGCATGGCTCGTCCTCCATCGGAATCGTCGGGCAGTGCCGGGCCGCGTCGTCGATGCTGTCCACGTCGTTGCGGGTGCGTCAGTGCAGATCGATGCGCGCGGCTATGGCGTCCGACGCCAGCCTAGGCGGGGAGATCACCCCGTTCTCCACGGATCGTGATCATGACCGGCCCGAATTTGACCGATCGTGCTGCGTGCGCGGGGCGCTCAGGAGCTGACGCGTGCCGCCCATGCGGGAGCGGCGCGCAGCAGGGCCTCGAGCGAGGGTTCGTCGAGCAGCGTGGACCGCTCCGGCTGGCTGGAGGGGTCGACGCGCCCCGCCTGCACGTCGTGCGAGGCGCCGGTGTGCGCGATCAGGGTGAAGCCGGCGGCGTCGGCGTCGGTATGGCCCAGCCGGTGCCAGATCTCCAGCAGCTGGTCGAGCTCACGCGCCATGCTCCCGCCGGCGCGCGGGTCGACGACGAGCTCGAAGCGGCACCCGGCATCGTGCGCCTCGGCCAGGCCCTCCCACAGCCTGCGCCCCGAGGCCGTGTCCAGGGACGGCAGCTGGCGAGGCGCGAAGGCCATCCGGCGTGCGCCGGCCTCGCGAGCGGCGCGCAGGAGACCATGGTCCGCGCCGACGCCGATCGTGACCGACTCCGCGTCCAGCCCGCCCTCCTCGAGGGCGGTGAGGAGGCAGCGCCACAGCACACCGATCTCGGGCGCTGGGACGGCGGGGTACCGGCTGCGGCCCGACGGGGTGCTGATGAGCCCGGCGGAGACGGCCGCCACGGCGTCCTCCCGCAGCAGCAGATGCGGCTGCGCGCCCGGCACCCGCTCGCGGAGCAGATCGAGGTGGTCGGTGACGCCCTCGGCGAGCAGCATCGGCAGGTCGCGCACGGCGCCGGGGTCGGCGAGGGTGCGCTCCCCCGACGGCAGGAAGGTGGCGCCGGCCAGGGTGGCCGGGCCCAGCGCTGTCGTCGACAGCGGCCCCTCGTACCCCAGCAGCGCGACGCGGGCGGCATCGAGGGTGCGCTCGCGCAGCTCCCGGGCGTGCTGCCAGGCTCGGCCCACGCCCGGACCGAGCCGCCATCCGTAGCTGACCAGGTCTCCCGTGGTCTCGGCGAGCAGCGCGAGGGTCGCGGGCAGCAGATGATCCGTGTCATCGGTGCCGAGCGCTGAGGGGAGGTAGGGCCGGGCGGCGATCTGCTCCTCGAGATCGTCACCGAGCAGGGCCCGGATCCGCATCAGCGCCGCGAGATGAGGGTCCTCGGGCACGTCGTACCGGGCGGCGTCGGCGGCCGCAGGTGCCCGGAAGGTGCCGTCCCCGGTGAGGGTGACCAGGTGGCTCATGCGCGGCGCTCGAGGGTGGCGGCGGCGAGGACGCGATCGTCGTCGTACAGCACCAGGGTCTGGCCGGGGGCCACGCCGCGGATCGGGGTCTCGAGCTGCACGCGCAGGCTGGAGTCCTGACCGCCCGCCGGCGCCTCGAGGATCGTCGCCGGGGTGGCCTCGCCGTGGGCGCGGATCTGTGCGGTGACCTGGCGGCCCACCTCCAGCGGCTCGAAGGAGACCACGTCACCGGCGATCAGTTCGCGGGTGGAGAGCAGCTCGGCGGCACCGACCACGACCTGGCGCGAGGTGGGGTCGATGTCGACGACGTAGCGAGGCGCACCGTCGGGCGCGGGATGTTCGATGCCCAGGCCCTTGCGCTGGCCGATGGTGAATCCGTGGGTGCCGCGGTGGGAGCCGACCACGGCGCCGGCCTCGTCGAGGATCTCCCCGGGGGCCTCGCCGAGATTGCGCTCGAGGAAACCGCGGGTGTCCCCGTCGGCGACGAAGCAGATGTCGTAGCTGTCGGGCTTGGTCGAGACGCCGAGGCCGCGTGCCCTGGCTTCGGCGCGCACCTCCTCCTTCGTCTCGAACTCGCCGAGCGGGAAGACGGAGCGGCGGACGGCCTCGGGCCCCATGACCGCCAGGACGTAGGACTGGTCCTTGTCCATGTTCCGCGAACGGTGCAGCGAGGGGGCGCCATCGGGCCCGTCGGCGCGGATGGAGGCGTAGTGACCGGTGCAGACGGCGTCGAAGCCGAGCAGCGTGGCGCGCTCCATGAGCGAGGCGAACTTGATGCGCTCGTTGCAGCGCACGCAGGGATTGGGGGTGCGACCGGCGGCGTACTCGGACAGGAAGTCCTCGACCACGAGATCGTGGAAGTCGTCGGAGAGATCCCAGACGTAATACGGGATGCCGATGCGGTCGGCCGCACGACGGGCATCGGAGGCGTCCTCGACGGTGCAGCAGCCGCGCGAGCCGGTGCGGCTCTGGTCGCGGTTCTTCGACAGCGCCATGTGCACGCCGACGACCTCGTGCCCGGCGTCCGCGGCTCGGGCCGCGGCCACTGCCGAATCGACGCCGCCGCTCATCGCTGCCAGCACCTTCATGCCGCTTCCACCTCCTGGGTCACCGTCCGCCTCCACTGGGCCACCGTCCGCCTGTGCACCCTGTCGAGTGTACGGATCGTGAAGGTCCCCGGACCGGCCGGCGAGCGTGATGTCAGCCGCCTCGCGCGTGCGATCGCTCTCCCCTCGCGCTCCCCTCGTGGCCGGCGCCCCGCATCCCTGCGCCGGGTGGCGCCCGTGCCCTACGCCGGGCGGGGTCCGTGCCCGGCGCCGGGTGGCGGCGCACGCCGATTCGGATGGCCGCTTTCGTGGATTGACCTGTTGCGCACCGGTCGCGCTCCTGTGGGGCCCTGGCACGGCGCAGCAATGGCTCCAGCACAGCAATGCCCCTGTGGACGTCACTCCACCGCCAATACCGACCCCTCCACATTGACCTCTTATCCACAATCTTCTTTGCGGGGTTGCAGGGACGTCTTTTCCGTGAGCGGAAGACCGTGCCGCGCCTCCGCAAGATGCCATTCGCGGACGGTTCCGCGCCAGCGACCTCGGGCTGCGGCAGCAGAGCGCAGCGGGATCCGACGCCCGGGAATCACCGTCGTTGCGCACCCGGACACCGCCACCTTTCCTCCCCACCGCATCTTCGTCCACATTTTTGCACCGAGGAACCAGAACCGTTGACTATTTCGTTCTGGCGTTCGATACTGGAGCCATGACCCACCACGCGGATGATCACGAGCAGACGGCCGATGCGGCCGGCCGGCCCGTCATCCGCGCGGGCGCCGGCGCCACGACGGTGGGAGCGTACGACCTCGAGGGCGTCACCGATGCCCTCAGCCGGGTCGGATCGCTGGGCTCCGACTCCCTGTCACCCGGCAACGACTCGGCGCTCGACGCCGAGTCGTTGCTCGATCTCCTGGACCGCCTCCGGTCGCTGACGACAGCTGTCGCCGCGGTGGAGATCCGTGCGACTGATGCACTGGCGGAAGCGGTGAGCCGGGACGCCCATGGTTCGGGCGAGGAGTCCGAGTCGACGGACCGTGTCTCGACCCGCGAAGTCTCCGTGGTCTCGCGCATCTCGCCGTCCGCGGCATCTCGTCGGATGAAGGCTTCTCGGCGCCTGGTCCGGAACCTGCCAGGCGTGCTGTCGGCTCTGGCCGAGGGCGATATCGACGCCGAGAAGGCCTATGCCGCCGGGCAGGCTGTCGCGCCCCTGGATCCGACGCAGAGGGGCGAGGTCGATCAGGCGCTCACGGCACGGCTCGGCGAGCTCGCCGGCGCGGGGCAACGGCAGTGGCGTCGCGAGATCGAGGCGATCACCCAGCTCGTAGACGCCGACGGCGAGGAGCGGCGACACGAGGTCGCGCGGCGCCGCCGGAATGTCACCCTGCGCGCTCGCGAGAACGGGATGGCCACGCTGGCCATCACGACCACTGCGCTCGATGCCTCCGCCGCCCGTGCCCGTCTCAGCCTCGAGGGCGAGAAGCTCCGCGCCGCCGGGGACACCCGGGGCCACAGCGCGATCATGGCGGATACCGCGGCGGACGCACTGGTCGGCCGCAGCGACGGGGTCGATCCGGTGAAGCTCGACATCGGCGTGATCATCACCGATCGCGCCCTGTTCTGCCCGCAGAATTCCGAGCCCGCTCTCATCGAGGGCTACGGCGCCGTACCGGTCTCACAGGTCAGCGCGTCCCTACGCCGGGCGACCCAAGAGCCGGATAGCGACGCGGGCGATCCAGACGTCGACGGTCCGGATCCCGGCGGCGCGCACGTGGACGGTGCGCAGCGTGCGAATGACGCGGCGCTCCGCGCCACGCTGCGCCGCCTCTACACCCATCCCACCAGCGGCGAGCTGGTCGCCGTCGAGTCGCGTGCGCGAGCGTTTCCCCACGGCCTCTCGCGCTTCCTGCGATGGCGGTCGATGACCTGTTCGGGTCCGTTCTGCAACGCCGAGATCCGCCACGATGACCACATCCAGCCGCACAGCAGAGACGGCGCGACCAGCCTCGATAACGGCAATGGACTGTGCGCGCGGTGCAACGACAAGGAGAACCAGCAGCTCACCGCTCGGCCGACGGGCTCAACCGTCGGCGACGGTCGCCATCGCGTGCGGTGGCGGACCCGGTACGGTTCGACCGTCGACGTCACCCCCACTCCGAGCGAGCTGGCGGCGCTGCTCCCCCATCGCCCCGGCCCGCTGAGCAGCGGTGGTACCCGTGGCACCGAGGACCCCGGCGTTGCTGCCGACGCTGCCGAGGCCGGGCACGCCGGGCAGACCGGGCAGGCCGGGCAGGCCGACGGGCCAGCGTCGCCGGAACGTCCTGACCGAGCGTCTCGGTGTCCGCACCGATGCCCGGAACACCGCGGCACCGGGACGCCCACCGAGATCACGGCCGTCCACCTGCACAACGTGCAGCTTCGGCTCCGGCACAGCACACGGGACCACCGCCGCCACGAGACGTGGGACCGCGTCCCGCTCCGCGATCCAGGACAGTCCCCGCAGTTCTGACGTGCCGAGCCGGGAGAGCTCACGATCCGACCGAGAGGGCTCAGCCGAGCAGCGCTCCCACCGCGCGGGCCTTCTCCAGTGATTCCGGCAGCGCACTGAGAAGCACGTCGACGTCATGATCCGTGCTGGTCCATCCCAGCGACAACCGCAGCGCGCCGCGGGTCTGGGGACCCGTGAAGCCCATCGCCGCGAGGACGGGGCTCGCCTGAGTGACCCCCGCCGAGCAGGCCGATCCGGCCGAGGAGTCCACCCCGCGCTCATCCAGCAGGAAGAGCAGCGAATCCGAATCGGCGCCCGGGAACACGACATGAAGGATATGGGGCGACGTCGGGGAGTCCTCCGGCAGGGTGAACCGCGCGCTGGGATCGATCTCGCGGATGCCGGCTCGGAGCCTGTCGGCCAGCGCCTGCACGCGCCGGCCCTCTCGGTCCCGTTCCGCCAGGGTCTCGCGCAGGGCTGCCGCGAATGCCGAGGCCTGCGCCGCGTCCAGCGTTCCCGAGCGCACCCCGCGCTGCTGGCCGCCGCCGGTGCTGGCGACGCCGAACGGCACCTCCGGCTTCGCCACCAGCACCCCTACACCCACGGGCGCCCCAATCTTGTGACCGGACAGCGACATCAGGTCGACGTCCTCGAAAGACGGCAGCCGGACGTGGCCCACGCCCTGGACCGCGTCGGTATGGACCAGGGTCCCGTGGGGTCGCGCCGCTGCGGCGAGCGCAGCGATGTCCTGACGTGCCCCGGTCTCGTTGTTCACCAGCGCCGCGCTGACCACGCTCACAGCGCCGTCGGCCAGAGTCTCGCTCACCGACCCCGGACGCAGCAGGCCCCGCGCATCGACATCGAGCACACGCGCCTGGACCGGCGGCGTCAGCGACGCCAGCGATCTCGCCGTGGCGACCACCGCGGGATGGTCGGTCGCAGCCACGGCCACGGCCGTGCGAGCCGGTTCCTTCGCCATCACGCCGAGCGGTACCGAGCGGATCGCCAGGTTGTCGGCCTCGGTGCCTCCCGAGGTCATGATCAGCCAGCTGCGGGGAACCCCGAGCAGTCCCGCGATGGTCTCGAGAGCCTCGTCCAGCACAGCGCGGGCGCGGCGTCCCGAGGAGTGCACCGAGGACGGATTGCCACGCACCGTCGAAGCCTCCAGGAAGGCCTCGCGCGCGACCGGCCGCAGCACGGTGGTCGCCGCATGGTCGAGGTATGCGCGCTCGTCGGGGTCGCTCACCATGGCTTCGCCGGATCCTGCTCCGATCCGCTGGGCTCGTCCTCGCCCTCGCCGCCCTGGGCGTCCTTGTTGCGCTCCTCGAGCTCGTCGTCCTTCTCCTGCTGCTCCCCGTCGCCCTCGGTGGGAGCCTCCTCCTCAGGGCCGTCCCCTTCGGGATCCTCCCGGCTCGGGTCGCCCGGGGGCGGCGGTTCGCCACCGCCGGGCTCCTCGCCCTCGCCCTCGCTGCCTCCTTCGGAGCCGCGCTCGTCGGGGTCGTTGCCGGCCTCCTCGTCGGCCTCGCGGCGCTTCTCCTCGACCCGTTCGCCGTTCTCCTCGGTGGTCTCGGACTCCTCGTTCCCGGAGCCGCCGCCCTGGCCGCCCTGGCCCTCGCCGTCGCCGCCACCGCCGCCACCACCGCAGGCGGCGAGCATCTCCTCGGCCTCGTACAGGCGATCGGCGCGGGCCTGGGGATCCTCGATCTGGTCTGCCTGGCGCTCGATGGCGATCGAGAGGTTGTTGATGATCTTGCACTGGGCGTGCATGGGCGCGTTGAGGTCGCTCGAGCTCTCCCACTCCTCCAGCGCGGTGCGCAGCTCCTCCTCGGCAGCGGCGTCCTCGCCCTGCTGCAGCAGCACGGTCCCCTTGGACAGGTGCGGCAGATACGGCTCGAACCAGTTCAGGAACTCGACCGGCGCCAGCCGCTCGATGGCCACCGGGTACTCCTCGTCCCCGTACGCGGAGAGATGGGTGGCCTGCGTGATCGGCATGGAGATGAACTTCGCGGCCAACAGGGCCAGCAGCAGGATCGGCAGCGCCAGGATCGCGAACACGATCATCCGCGTCCGCCGGAGACGGCGCACGTTCAGCCCGAAGTCCTTCGGCCTGCCGCTGGTGTCCTGCGCCAGCGCAGGCGGCGGGCCCGCGGGCGCGGACTGCTCCGTGCGCGGCCTCTCCGCGATCGGTGTGCTCATCTCTGCGCTCCTGAGATGTCGTGACGATCCAGCTTGCGCGGAAGTCTGTAGGTCATCTCCCCCAGCTCCCAGATCAGCAGGGCTGCGAGCGGGATCGAGGCGATCCAGTACCAGTCATCGAAGCTCGCCACGTCGCGGGAGGACTCCATGGGGATCGGCCGCAGCGTGACATCGTCCATTGTGCCCTCGATCGGCGCCTCCGGATCATCCCGGTGCAGATACGGCACCCCCATCTCGCCGGCGATGGTCTGGAGCTGCTCCTCGTCGATCCTCGAGATCCCCCTCTGACCGCTGTCATCGGTGATGTACTCGCCGTCCTCGGGGCCGCCCTCGGCCTTCATCGGGCCACCCTCGGCAGTGCCGTACCCGAGCACTCCCCCGCCGTCGACGAACTGGGCGAGCGGACTGAACGACTCCGACTCCCGCTCGTCGGTGTTCTCCCCGTCGGAGAGGAAGTACACCAGGATCTGCGACTCCGGGTCCTCGCGCGCGGTCTCGGACAGCTCCACCTGCAGCTGCTCGAGAGGACGGTCCACATTGGAGCCCTTGGAGTACGCGGTGGGCTCCGTCGTCAGCGTGTCCACCCAGGCCCGAGCCGCGCCGGCGTCGGTGGTCAGCGGCAGCTGCTGGGTGGCCGTCGAGTCGAAGGACATGATCGAGTACCGCGATCCCTCGGTCATGCCCATGATGCGGTTCATGTCGGCCTTGACGCCCTCGAGGCGCGGCTGGTCCCCGTTGTAGTCCTCGGCGTTCATGGAGCCGGTGCGGTCGACGACGAAGAACACGTTGGCGTTCATGCGCTCGGTCTGCTCGCTCTCCAGCGGGGTCACCGGTCGCAGCGCCACCACCAGCAGCAGCAGGACCATCAGCAGCCGGCGCATCCACGCCACGCGCTGCCGCGGGCGCCGGATCAGCAGCACGACGCAGAAGATCGTCATCGCGCCGAACAGCGGGATGCTCGCCCACAGCGGGATCAGGTGCTCCAGGCGCATCAGCGAGCCCTCCAGCCCAGCACCAGGATGCCGATCAGGGAGAGGAAGGTCAGCACGAACCCGAGGCCCGGGTGGTCCGTGCGCACGACTGTCGGCGAGGCCCCCATCGTCTCGGCCTGCGTCTTCTGGATCTCGTTGATGATCGAGGGGATCGCCTCCGGATCGGAGGATTCGTACAGCTCCCCGTCCTGATCCTCGGTGGCCGTCTTGAGCTCCTCGAAGCATTCTGGGCCGCACTCGTACGCCCCGGGGTAGAACGTGTAGAGGTCGATATCGCGCCCGGCGACGGCCTCGGTGGCCTCTTGGAGGGTGTAGATCGGCTCGCCGTTGACCTCGTTGTCGGTCGCGAAGATGATCGAGCGCGAGCGATCCTCCTCGGCCTGGTCGAACTCCATGCCGCAGGAGGCGAGGCCGTCCGGCACGATCGACGCCTGATCGGCGATGCCGCGGGTGCCCTCGACGAACTCCACGTACTGGCGGACCTTCTCATCGGAGTAGTCACGGGTACCCAGGCGATAACCGAACTCGTCGAAGTCGATCGCCTCGGCGCCCTCCTCGAGCTCGCGCTTGATCAGGTCGTAGTCGTTGGTCAGCGGGAAGACGGTGCGGCTGGTCGAGTTGAAGATCGTCAGCGCCACCCGCTCGCCCTGGAAGTTGTCCACCATCTCGGCGAAGGTCTGCAGGATCTCGGTGTCGTACTCGTACATCGAGCCGGAGACGTCGAGGCACAGCACGATGTCGCGCGAGGAGAACTCGGGCGTCTCGATGCGCTCGGTGGCGATCCGCCCCGACAGCAGCGAGGCGGCGAGCACGCCGATCACGGCGATGCTCACCTGCAGCACCCGCACCGCGCGGGCCATGCGCTGGGCGCGCACGAAGCTGGGGATGCGGTCCATGTACCGCGAGTTGGCGACCAGGACGGGAGACTTGCGCATCGCGCGTCGGTTCCAGAACGTGATCGCCCAGACCGCCAGCGCGGCCAGCAGCAGCAGGGCGGTGACCCACCAGAAGATCATGACCATTGCCGGATCACCTCCCTCGCGCGGCGCACGGACTCACGCAGGTCGGCGTCCGAGGCCATCGCGAAATCGGGTTCGTACAGGTCCGCGATCAGGGTTCCCACCTCGCGGGTGCGCGGGTCCGCTCTCAGCGTGGTGATGTCCTGGCTGGTCACGTCGTGGCCCGTGGTGCGGCGCACGAAGCGTCGCATCACCCCGGTCAGCTCATGATGGCCTTCGCGAGCACCCACGTCGCCGGCGTCGTGCCGATCGGCGATGTCGTTGACGGCGCGCAGGAACTCGGCCTTGAGGTTCTCCACGTCGCTGGGGCGCCGACGGAAAGCGATGCGCTTCTCGATGGCACGGGTGATCTTCAGGGTGCCCAGGATCAGCGCCGTGATCACCAGCAGGCACAGCACGGCCAGGATGATCCAGGCGACGGAGTACTGGGGCGGGTCGATGATCTCCGGCGGGGCGGGCTCGGCCAGCAACGGCGAGGCCAGCAGCAGGTCAGGTACGGGCATGGCGGTACTCCCTCGCCCGGAGCATGGCGATCATGTCCTCGACCACGGTGGTCTCGCCCTGGGTGAGGATGTGGCTGACGTGCAGCCGGTCCAGCATCTCCGTGATCCCGTCCCGCCGCGCCCGCCGGTACGCCTCGACGTCCCGCGCGACCCGCTTGGAGGTCCGCACCAGGGACGCCACCTCACGGGGATTGTCGACGTCGACCACGTCGTGGTCCAGGTCGGTGCGCTGCAACGGGTCGGCATCGGCGACGCGGATGACCATCACGTCGTGCCGCGTGGTCAGGCGCCGCAGCAGGGTGAAGTCCTCCACCGAGGGTCGGGCCTCGTCGGTGATGATCGTCATCAGCGTCGAATGCTTGGTGACGCGGAAGGCCCGCTCCAGCAGCCAGGCGCTGTCCGGGGCCGACGAGGCGGTGGTGGTGCCCTGCTGGATGCTGCGCAGCAGCAGCTCGAGGTGGCCGTCGCTGGACCGGGAGGGCAGCTGGATCGGGCGGCGCTCGTCGCCCGCGACCAGTCCCGTCAGGTCCCCGTTCTTCTGCGCGAGGAAGCAGATCATTCCCGCGGCGAGGACCATCGCCTCCCGCTTGGAGGTGCCGTCGGCCGCGGTGGCGGCCATCGCGGAAGAGGTGTCGGCCACGATCGAGAGGTGGCGGACCCGCTCCTCGTTGAACTGCCGGATCAGGGGCTCACCGGAGCGGGCGGTGGCCTTCCAGTCGATGTCGGAGATCTTGTCCCCGGGCTGGTAGTACTTCAGGTCGTCGAAGTCCTCGCCGCTGCCCTTGAACAGGGAGCGTCCGCGGCCCTGGATGAGCCCGCGCGCCCGGTTCGAGGTGTGCAGGTCGACCCGGGCCTTGACCCGGGTCAGCAACGAGGTGGCCATCGAGTTCTCGCGCGCTCCGTCCGTGTCGTGGGAAGGGGTCGGGGAAGGGTCGACTTCAGGGCATCGGCACGGCGTGGAACACCGCGTCGATGATCTGCTCGGGCTTGACCCCGCTGGCCAGGGCGTCGAACGTGAGCACGAGCCGGTGGCGCAGCACCCCGTAGCGCATGGCCCGCACATCGTCGGGGGTGACGTAGTCGCGCCCCTGCAGCAGCGCGTGCGCCTGCCCCACGCGCATCAGCGCGAGGGAGCCGCGGGGGCTGGCGCCGACGCGCACGGACTGGGTCAGGTTCGGCACCGGGCGCGGACCGGACCCGCGGGTGGTGAAGACCAGGTCGATGATGTACCGCTTCACGGCCGGATCGACATAGACGGCGTCGACCATCGACTGCAGGAACTGCACGTCCTCCAGCGAGACGTTGCCCAGGGCCTCCCGGGGCCCGGTCAGGCTGCCCGAGGTCGAGCGGTCGAGGATCTCGTGCTCCTCGCCCGGCCGCGGGTAGGTCAGGATCTCCTTCATGAGGAAGCGATCCATCTGCGCCTCGGGCAGGACGTAGGTGCCCTCCTCCTCGATCGGGTTCTGGGTGGCCAGCACCATGAACGGTTCGGGCAGGTGGTACACCTCGCCGCCGATGGAGGTCTGGCGCTCCTGCATCGCCTCGAGCATGGCCGACTGCGTCTTGGCGCTGGAGCGGTTGATCTCGTCCAGCAGCACGACGTTGGCGTGGACCGGGCCCAGCTGGGTGGTGAAGGTGCCGGAGCCGTAGTTGAAGATCTGGGTGCCGATGATGTCGTTCGGCATCAGGTCCGGGGTGCACTGGATGCGCGCGAAGGACCCGGTGATCGAGGAGGCCAGTGCGCTGGCGGCGGTCGTCTTGGCCAGGCCGGGCACGGACTCGAGCAGCACGTGGCCGCCGGCGGCCAGGGCGGTCAGCAGGGTCAGCCGCAGGTTCTCCTGGCCGACCACGCGGGACTGGAAGACCTTCGCGATGGTGGAGACGATCGAGGAGCTGCGCTCGAGATCGGCGGGCGGGATCGCCGACGAGGAGGGGGCGAAGTCACCGGGCCGTCGCTGCGGCCCGCCCTGAGCGGACCCGCCCTGACCGGGCCGGCCGGGGCCCGGGGCTGCGCCGGGAGGTCCAGCTGGTGCTGCCTGCTGGCTCGGTGGATTGCTCATGCGCTGCGGCTCCCCCGTCGTGCGTACCTGTTGTGCCTGCTGGTCCGCGTCGATCCTAACGGCAGTGGGCTCCGGCGGTGTCGCCGCGTCCGCGGGCAGCGGTGGGAGAAGGTGCAGTGGCAGAATGCGCAGGTGCTAGCAGATCGTTTCGACCGCGCCACGCCCCCGGTCGCACCCACCGCCCCCGGACTCTCCGTGGACGACCAGGGACGCGGCACCTTCGCCGTAGCGGCTCCGCGTGCCGGTGCGGTGGATCTGTGCATCCGCCAGGGCACCGCCGAGCGCCGGGTGCGTCTGCGGCACTTCGACGGTGGCCTGCGCTGGGACCACGTCACCGGCATGCTCCCGGGCACGCGGTACGGGCTGCGGGTCCATGGCCCGTGGGATCCCGCGGCGGGCCTGCTGTCCAACCCGCGCAAGCTGCTGCTGGACCCGTGGGCCCGCGGCGTGTCGCACTCCTCGCCGCTGCTGAGCTCCTTCTTCCCGTTCGAGGTGGACGCGATGCTGGATCGCGTCGGCGACCCGCCGGTGGCCAGCGACATCGACGACGGCGAGGACGCGGTGTGGTCCGTCGTCGTCTCCGACGCCTTCGACTGGCAGGACGACCTGCGTCCCCTGGTCGACTGGGACGCCACCGTGCTGTACGAGGCGCACGTGAAGGGACTGACCCGGCTGCACCCCGACGTCCCGGCCGAGCAGCGCGGCACCTACGCCGGACTCGGCCACCCCGCGGTCACCGGCCACCTGCGCGACCTGGGCGTGACCAGCGTCGAGCTGCTGCCGATCCATGCCGCGATGGACGAGCCGCACCTGACCCGGCTGGGACTGCCGAACTACTGGGGCTACTCCACGCTGTCGTTCTTCGCCCCGGAGCCGTCGCTGGCCACGGCCGCCGCCCAGAACGCCGGCGCGCAGGCCGTGCTCGACGAGGTCAAGACCATGGTGCGCAGCCTGCACGCCGCGGGCCTCGAGGTGATCCTCGACGTGGTCTACAACCACACCGCAGAGGGCGGGGCCGACGGGCCGGCCCTGTCCCTGCGCGGGCTGGACAACCGTGAGTACTACTGGATGGACCAGGGCACCTTCGTCGACGTCACCGGCACCGGGGGCACCCTGGATCCGCGCTCGGTGCACGTGATGGACCTGATCCTGGCCTCGCTGCGCTACTGGGTCAGCGAGGTGCACGTCGACGGGTTCCGCTTCGACCTGGCCGCGACGCTGGGTCGCGAGGACCGCGGTTTCCGGCCCGACCATCCCCTGCTGGGCGCGATCGTCACCGACCCCGTGCTGCGCGGGGTCAAGCTGATCGCCGAGCCGTGGGACGTCGGCACCGGCGGCTGGCAGACCGGCGGCTTCCCGGTGCCGTTCGCCGAATGGAACGACGCCTTCCGCGACGACGTGCGGGCCTTCTGGCTCTCCGACCGCGCCCAGCGCGCACGCACCGGCGAGGACGGCATCGGCGGCGTGCGCGACCTCGCGACCCGTCTCGCCGGTTCCAGCGATCTGCTGACCGGGCAGGACCCCGAGCAGCTGCCGCCCGGCCGCAGCCTCCGTTCGCCGTGGGCATCGATCAACTACGTCACCGCCCACGACGGCTTCACCCTGCGCGATCTGACCGTGTACGAGACCAAGCGCAACCAGGCCAACGGCGAGGACAACCGCGACGGCACCTCCGACAACCGTTCCTGGAACCACGGTCACGAGGGAGAGGCCGGGCCCGAGGATCACCAGCTCGAGACGTCCCGCCGTCGCACCGCCCGCGGCATGCTCGCCACCCTGCTGCTGGCGTCCGGGACCCCGATGCTGACGGCCGGGGACGAGATGGGCCGCACCCAGCAGGGCAACAACAATGCCTACTGCCAGGACAACGAGATCTCATGGGTCCCGTGGAGGCCCGGTCCCCTGCGTGAGACGGTCAAGCGCGTCCTGGCGCTGCGCGGTGAGCATCCCCAGCTGCGCTCGCCCCACTTCCTGCGCCCGGCGGATCCCGCCGCCCTGGATGCGGGAGCGGTGGCATGGTTCGGGGCCGACGGGCAGGAGCTGGACCATGCGGCATGGATGGACCCGTCCCGGCACCTGCTGTCCATGCTCCGTCCTGCGGTGCCCGGGCGTGAGGGATCCCAGCACCTGCTGGTGATCCTCTCGGCCGAGGCGGAGGCCACCACCGTGCAGCTGCCGGGCCCGCCGTGGCCGCAGGGCCGGGCCCGCGTGCTCCTGGACACCGCGCTCGAGCGCCAGGACGATCTGCCCGCCGCTCCGGTGCGCGACCGCGCGGTCGTGGTGGAGCCGGCCAGCGTGGTGGTCCTCGGGATCACCGCCGACGACCCGGGGGAGGTCCGCGAACAGCTATCGTGAGGACCGTCACCGCGTCCGACGCAGACACCGAGGTGTCAGGCAGGAGAGGCCATGTCCGAGACCACCGAGTCCATCCCTCGTCACCGGCGCCCGGCGGGCCTCGACGCGGGCATCGGCCGGATCCCGATCATGGACGTCCGCCCCGTCGTCGACGGTGGGCGGTTCCCGGCCTCCTGCGCCGAGGGCGAGACGGTGACGATCTCCGCGAACGCCTTCCGCGAGGGCCACGACGCGATGGGGGTCCAGGCCGTGCTGACCGACCCCGACGGGGCGGAGCAGCGCCTGCGGATGGAGTCGGTCAACCCCGGCCTCGACCTGTGGGAGACGACCGTGCGCACGGATCGCACGGGGCACTGGTCCTTCCGCATCGAAGCGTTCTCGGCGCCGTACGACACCTGGGCCCACACCGCGGAGGTCAAGATCCCCGCGGGCATCGATCCCGACCTGGTCTGCGCCGAGGGCGCCCTGGTCCTGTCCCGGGTGCTCGCCGAGGTCGAGGCGGGCGAGCGTCCCGCCGGTGACGGACCGGTGGTCCGCGCGGCGCTGGAGAGCCTGCGCTCCCCGGGCCTGCCCGCATCGGCCCGCGTGGCCCCCGCCCTGGCGGCGGATCTGCGCGGGCTGCTCGCCGAGCGGCCCCTGCGCGAGGGAGTGACCGTCTCCGGCCCGTACCGTCTGGTCGTCCACCGCCGGCGCGCGCTGTACGGCTCCTGGTACGAGCTCTTCCCCCGCTCCGAGGGGGCCCGCTTCGAGCCCGAGCGCGGATGGGTCTCGGGCACCCTGGCCACGGCCGCGAAGTCGCTGGAGCGGATCGCGGACATGGGCTTCGACGTCGCCTACCTGACCCCGATCCACCCCATCGGCACCACCTTCCGCAAGGGCCGCAACAACACCCTGGATCCGCGGCCCGGCGATCCCGGCTCCCCGTACGCGATCGGGTCGGCCGACGGGGGCCACGACGCGATCCACCCCGATCTGGGCACCGAGGAGGACTTCGAGGCCTTCGTCGGCCGCGCGCAGGAGTTGGGGCTCGAGGTCGCCATGGACCTCGCCCTGCAGTGCTCCCCCGACCATCCGTGGGTGAGCGAGCACCCGGAGTGGTTCACGGTCCGGGCCGACGGCACCATCGCCTACGCGGAGAACCCGCCGAAGAAGTACCAGGACATCTACCCGCTCAGCTTCGACACCGACTACGAGGGTCTGTACGCGGCGATCCGGGACGTGCTGGAGCTGTGGGTCTCCCGCGGCGTGACGCTGTTCCGGGTCGACAATCCCCACACCAAGCCGGTGCGGTTCTGGGAGGAGCTGCTGGCGGAGTTCGACGAGAAGCACCCCGAGGTCATCTTCCTCGCCGAGGCCTTCACCCGGCCCACGATGATGCACACCCTGGGCAAGGTCGGCTATCACCAGAGCTACACCTACTTCACGTGGCGGCACACGGCCGAGGAGCTGCGCGAATACCTCGAGGAGCTGGTCGCGGCGGCGCCGTACATGCGTCCCAGCTTCTGGCCCACCACGCATGACATCCTCACCCCGTTCATGTCCTCCGGCGGGCGCAACGCCTTCGTGCTGCGCGCGATCCTCGCGGCGACCCTGGTGCCGACGTGGGGCATCTACAGCGGCTACGAGCTGGTCGAGGACGTGCCGCGCCCGGGCGCGCAGGAGCAGATCGACAACGAGAAGTACGAGTACAAGCCGCGCGATTACACCGGTGCCCTCGCCGCGGGCACGAGCCTGCAGCCGCTGCTGAGGGACCTCAACCGCATCCGTCGCGAGCATCCCGCCCTGCAGTCGCTGACCGCGATCCGCTTCCACGAGGCCGACGATGCCCAGGTGCTGGTCTTCTCCAAGCATCTCGACGCCCACGCCAGCGGCACCGGCGCACCGGACACGATCCTCGTCGTCTCCCTCACCGAGCACGACCGCGACGCCTGGACCACCCTGCACCTGGATCCCGCCGAGCTCGGCCTCGAGGATCCCGACCGCCCGTTCGAGGTCGAGGACCTGATGACCTCGGAGCGCTTCACCTGGACCCGGGATCCCTACGTCATCCTCAGCGCGAGCGACCGGCCCGCGCACATCCTGCGGATCATCCACCCCGAGGAGGCCTGACATGACCGGCCCGACAGACCCCGTCCCCTCACCGTCTCCCACCGCGCCGCATCCCCCCGCCCCGCAGGTGATGCCGCTGAGCGACCACGAGCGCGGCGCCACCGCGGCCGGCAGCTATCACGATCCCCATTCGGTGCTCGGGGCCCACGAGTACGACGGCGGCGTCACGGTGCGGACCCTGAAGCCCTTCGCACGGGCCGTGGAGGTGCTCCTGCCCGACGGCACCTCGGCCGCGATGGAGCACGAGTTCGAGGGCATCTGGGTGGCCTCGCTGCCGATGGCCGAGCTCCCCTCCTACCGGGTGCGCGTCACCTGGGCCGGCGGGGAACCCCCCGTCGAGTACGAGGAGCCGTACCGCTTCTGGCCGACGGTCGGCGAACTCGACCGGCACCTGATCGGAGAGGGCCGTCACGAGGAGCTGTGGCGGGCCCTGGGGGCGCACGTGCGCACGATCGACGAGGTCGCGGGGACCTCCTTCGCCGTCTGGGCGCCCAACGCCCGGGCCGTGCAGGTCGTCGGCGGCTTCAACGGCTGGGACGGACGCGGCCACGCCCTGCGCTCCCTGGGCTCCTCCGGGATCTGGGAGATCTTCGTGCCGGGGGTCGGCGTCGGCGAGACCTACAAGTTCCGCATCCTGGGGGCCGACGGGGTCTGGAAGGACAAGGCCGACCCGATGGCCCGACGGGCCGAGGTGCCTCCCGCGACCGGCTCCGTCGTCACCGACAGCGGCTTCGAGTGGAGCGATGACGCCTGGCTCGCCGAGCGCGCCTCCCACGACCCGGTCTCCTCGCGGATGTCGATCTACGAGCTGCACCTGGGCAGCTGGAGGCCGGGCCTGGGCTACCGGGAGCTCGCCACCGAGCTCGTCGACTACGTCACCGAGCTCGGCTTCACCCACGTCGAGCTGATGCCGCTGGCCGAGCATCCCTTCGGCGGCTCCTGGGGGTACCAGGTCACCGGCTACTACGCGCCCACCTCGCGCCTGGGATCGCCGGACGAGCTGCGCCACCTGATCGATACGCTGCATCGGGCCGGCATCGGGGTGATCGTGGACTGGGTCCCCGCCCACTTCCCCAAGGACGAATGGGCCCTGGCCCGCTTCGACGGCACCCCGCTGTACGAGCACGCCGATCCCCGCCGGGGGGAGCATCCCGACTGGGGCACCTACGTCTTCGACACCGGACGGCACGAGGTGCGCAACTTCCTGGTCTCCAACGCCTGCTACTGGCTCGAGGAGTTCCACGTGGACGGCCTGCGGGTCGACGCCGTCGCCTCCATGCTCTACCTCGACTACTCCCGCGAGGACGGCCAGTGGGTGCCGAACCAGTACGGGGGGCGCGAGGACCTGGAGTCCATCGCATTCCTGCAGGAGGCCACCGCCACCGCGTCCAAGCGTGCTCCCGGGATCGTGATGATCGCCGAGGAGTCCACGTCGTTCCCCGGAGTCACCGCCTCCACGGACACCGGCGGCCTCGGCTTCGACTTCAAGTGGAACATGGGGTGGATGCACGACACCCTCGTCTACCTCGGCGAGGACCCCATAAACCGTCAGTACCATCACGGCGAGCTGACGTTCTCGATGGTCTACCAGTACTCCGAGAACTTCGTCCTGCCCATCAGCCACGACGAGGTGGTCCACGGCAAGGGTTCCCTGCTGCGCAAGGCACCGGGCGACGAGTGGCAGCAGGCGGCCTCGCTGCGCGCGTACCTGGCGCTGCAGTGGACCCACCCCGGCAAGCAGCTGCTGTTCATGGGCAGCGAGTTCGCCCAGGGCACCGAGTGGTCCGAGCAGGACGGCCTGCCGTGGTGGCTGCTGGAGTACCCGCTCCACCGTGGGGCCCAGCAGCTGGTCACCGACCTCAACGCGCTCCAGGCCGAGCTGTCCTCGCTGTACGAGCGCGACCAGGACCCGGGCGGCTTCGAGTGGCTGATCGGGGACGACGCCGGCCACAACACGATCGCGTTCGTGCGGCGCAACGACGCCGGCGAGCCGGTGGTGGTGGTCCTGAACTTCTCCCCCGAGCCGTGGCACCAGTACCGGGTGCCGCTGCCCGAGGGCGGGACGTGGCTCGAGCTGCTGAACACCGATGCGCCGGTCTACGGCGGCAGCGGGATCGGGAACCTCGGACGGGTCGACGCCGAGTCCCTGCCGGTCCACGGCCGCGAGCACTCGGTGCGCCTGGCCGTGCCGCCGCTGGGCGCCGTGATCCTGGCGCCGCAGCGGCTGCGGGAGAACTGATATGTAGGTCCTTCTGTCAAGTGTGCAGGGTGAAGCGGGGGCATCCACTGGCCGGTGGGTGCCCCCGCTTCGGCGTTCACGGGGTGCTTCTCGGGGTTCGCGTGTCTGTTCGACGCGTGGTC
>NZ_JBZXYT010000034.1:0-37519 GCF_059391765.1 Brachybacterium sp. SYSU DS0246
AACACCAGGGCCTCCTACGAATGTGCGCACCCCGGCCGCCCATCGACCAGGGTGATCCACGAGTCTTCATAGCGGGGCCCTGGGCCACAAGACCTCTCAACCCCGCCACCCTCATAGCGTCTGAGACGACGCCGCTCCCGCGGCGCCGTCCCTGTGGACGACCGGCTCAGAGGTTCGAATCGAGCCGGCCGTCGGCCAGAGCCGCCGCAAGCGTCGGCGTGACCGGCAGGCGGGGGATGAGCGTGGCCTGGAAGGCGTGGTAGATGTCCGGCTTGCCGGGCCACGTCACGCCCTGGGGCTCGTTGTCCGCATCGAGCTCGTGGAACCAGGAGCCGCCGTCCGCGTCGAGCAGATAGGTGGAGATGTACTCCCACCACTGCTCGTAGCGCTCGGCCCACACGCGATCGCCGGTGACCTGGTACATCACGGCAGCGGCGCCGACGGCCTCGGCCGCGACCCAGTGCATCCGCTCGCGGGCCACCGGGGTGCCGTCCCAGTCCACGGTGTAGACGAAGCCGGGCGCTCCGTCGGCGCCGAAGCTGGCGGCGGACTTCTCCATCAGCGCGGTGGCGGCCTCCAGCATCCACTCCGGCGCCTGCCCGTCGGCCGCGATCAGTGCGGCGCGCCCGTGCAGCACCAGGCGGGCCCACTCGATCCAGTGGCCGACGGTCGCGCCGTAGGGCCGGAAGGGGTGGTTCGGCTGGTCGCGGTTGTAGTCCAGCAGCGGGTTCCAGTCGGTGTCGTAGTGCTCCGGCAGGGCCCAGTCGTTGGCGCGGGCGAACTCGTCGATCGCGCGCGTCATGATGCCCACGGCGCGGTCCAGCCAGCGACGCTCACCGGTGACGTCGGCCGCCGCCAGCAGGGCTTCGACCGTGTGCATGTTCGCGTTGATCCCGCGGTACTCCTCGCACTCGGTGAAGGTGCGGTCGAAGGTATCGACGCTCATGCCGGCGGATTCCTCGAAGAACTTCTCGTCGAGCACCGCGAGGGCCTCGTCCAGCAGCTCCTGGGCACCGGGACGGCCGGCGGCGAGAGCGGAGGAGGCGGCCAGGACCACGAAGGCGTGCGCGTAGGCCTGCTTGGAGTCGTCGACGGGCTTGCCGTCGGCCACCGAGGCGAACCAGCCGCCATGCTCGGTGTCACGGAAGACGCCCCGCAGCGAGGCGACGCCGTGGTCGGCGAACCGGCCGAAGTCGGGCCGACCCAGCAGGTGGCCGAGGGCGAAGCTGTGCGTCATCCGGCAGGTGATCCACAGCTCCGAGGGGCGCGAGAGATCCGGGGCGCCGTCCTCGTCGAGCCAGGCGAAGCCGCCGTCCTCGCGGACCGATTCCGAGCCGAACACGAGCAGCTCATCGCCCTCGCCCTCCAGCCAGGTGCGGTGCGAGAGGCGGTCGATCCAGGGGGTGTGGGGGCCGGGCGCAGGGGTCACGGACGTCTCCTCGGTGAGTTCGAAGGTGCGGGACGCCTCCTGCGCCTGGGCCGTGGTCGGGCCCGGCTCGGCGGTCAGCAGCACCTGGCGGTAGTACTTCAGCTCCTGGATGGACTCGCGGATGTCGGCGAGGGCGCGGTGGCCGCCGTGCTTGGCGGGGATGTTGTAGTAGACGCGGGGGAACCAGCGCTTGGCGAGCTCCTTGAAGCTGGAGACGTCGATCGTGCGGTACGACAGCCAGCCCGCGAACACCGGCAGGTCGCGGTCCAGGAAGACGCGGTCGGTGCCGACGCTGTTGCCCGCCAGCGGTGCCTTGCCCGGCTCGGGGCAGAACTCCTGGACGTAGGCCAGACACAGCTCCTCGGCCTCCTCGAGGCTCATTCCGTTCTCGAGCTCGTCGATGAGTCCCGAGGTGGTGTGCATGTTCACCACGAAGGGATCCATGCCCTCGACAGCCTCGGCCGGAGGCTTGATGACGAGGTCGATGCCCTCGCCGAGGATGTTCAGATCGGCGTCGGTGACGAGGACGGCGATCTCGACGAGCGCGTCGCGCTCCCTGTCGAGGCCGGTCATCTCGCAGTCGACCCAGATGATGCGGTCGTTGATGGCGCGGGAGGAGGTGGATGTCACCGGACCACACTATCGCGGGCGCGCGAGGGCGGGTCGGCACTGCGACGGGCACGCCGACGGATCTCCTCGACCGCGCTGAGCACCAGCAGGACGGCGACCACCACCAGCAGCACCCACGCCTCGAAGATCACCGCGAGGGCAGCGGCGAGCACCAGCGCCAGGAGATAGACCACGTTCAGGACGCGGACGGAGACCCCGAGCAGGCGGGCCCCGAAGCGTCCCCGCAATAACCGGAGCGCGAGCAGGAGGGCGATGCCGCCGACCGTGAGGGCCTTGATGATCATGGGGGGCTCCTCGGGAGTCGAATGCTCGGGCTGATGCTCGGACGCTGGACGCGCCCGCCCGCTCGCAAGAGCTGCGCGGTGCCTCGACGCATCAAGCCATGGACCGTCCTCGAGCGTAGTCCTCCTTCGCCACGGTGCTGACATGGTGACGACGTCCGGTGCCGACCGGGCCCGACGGGCTGTGCGGTCGGAGATCTCCGTGGCTCTCGGGCACCCTTGACTTCAACCATTGTTCAACCCTCAGTGTGCGTCAGTGCATGAAGACGATCACCACGGAGGAGAGACGATGACACCCTTGATCCTGGTCACCGGCGCCACGGGAAACACCGGCCGGCACGTCGTAGCAGGGCTCCTCGCCGAGGGGTATCGCGTGCGAGCGCTGACCCGCGACCCGGAGCGAGCGGCTCTTCCTGAGGGGGCGGACGTCGTGGCGGGCGACGTGACGCGTCCCGCCGACGTGGCGGCCGCGGCGCGGGGCGCGACAGCCGCCTACCTGATCTGGCCGGGAACGGACGACGAGGCCGCCGGCGCGGGAGAGGTCATCGAGGCCCTGGCTCGTCGCGTCGGACGCGTCGTCTACCTGTCCGCGACCGAGGCGGAGGAGGGCGGCGTCTGGGGTGCAGTGGAGCGAGCCATCCGGGACTCGGTTCCCCAGTGGACCTTCCTGCGGGTCTCCGGGCTGGCGGTCAATGCCCTGGCGTGGTCCGACCAGATCCATCGCGGAGTCGTGCGGGCGCCGTTCGGCCGCATGCGCCGCTCGCTCGTCCACGAGCAGGACGTGGCGGCGGTTGCCGTGCGAGCTTTCGTCGACGACGGTCACGCGGGCCGCTCCTACGTCCTCACCGGACCGGAGGCGATCAGCCAGATCGACCAGGCCCGCGTCATCGCCGAGGAGGCTGAGCACGACGCCGTCTGGGAGGAGCAGACGGCGGCTGACGCGCGGCCCGCTCTGGCCGCAGAAGTGGGAGAGGACTTCGCCGACATGATCCTGGCGGCCTGGGCTGCAAGTGCCGACACTCCTGAACCGGTCTCGCAGGACGTCGCTCGGGTCCTGGGCAGGCCGCCGCTCACCTTCCGTCAGTGGGCGCGAGACCACCGCGCGGACTTCGCGGCATCCTGACCACACCCGACGTCGTGCCCGGCACACGGAGATGCTCGCGACGGTACGGGGCCAGATCGACGCGGTGGACGGCACCGCCATCGATGGTCAGCCTGACGGTGATCAGCGGGATGCCGCCGGGCGCGATCACCGCGCCGGGAACACCGTCGATGAGGAGCGGGACGCCCATGAGGATGCGGTGGCGGAACGAGCGGGTCTCCTTCGCGACGGCTCGCGCCCCGTGCACGACGGTCGGAGTCTGAGACGGAAGCAGAGTGCGATCTGCGACGCGCACGGCATCGGGAGCGAGGAGGCGGGTGAGCCGCTCGAGATCCCCACTGCCGGCCGCCTCGAGGAAGGCGGCCACGACGCGCGTGTGCTCCGCGTGCACGGCCGGATCCGCCGGCTGCTCGGGATCGATTCGATGACGAGCACGGCTGGCCAGCTTCTTCGCCGAAGCGGGTGAGGTCTCGAGCACCGAGGCCACCTGCTCGAAGGGGACGCCGAAGATGTCATGGAGGACCAGCGCGACGCGCTGGGGCGGGGTGAGCTGGGTGAGGACGACCAGCAGTGCCCGGGAGACGTCGTCGCGCCGGAGCGCGTGCTCCTCGGGCGCGAGCGCCTCGTCGGCGGGATCCTTCTCGGGCAGGGGAAGCTCCCGGTGGCGCCGCTGGGAGCGGAGATGGTCGAGAGACAGTCGCGCGGTGATCGTGGTCAGCCATCCCTGCGGGTTATGGATCTCAGCGGACTCGGCCCGTCGGGCACGCAAGTAGGCCGACTGCACGATGTCTTCCGCATCGTGCACGGAGCCGACGATGCGGAGGGCGACGGCGAGCAGATGGGGCCGAACGTTCTCGAAATCCTCGAGCATGGGTCACCTTTGTCGGGGGCGGGACGTCAGAAGGAGTGAGGAAGCCCCACCTGACGACCCCCACACGAAAGGCCTGACCATGACTCTACAGATCGTTCGCTTCCGACCTCACGCGAACCGTCTGGCGGACATCGAATCAGCGCTCCACGAGCTCTTCGTCGCCCTTGCTGCAGCTGCCCCGGACGGCGTGGAGTACACGGCCATCCGGGTAGGAGAACCTCCGGAGATACTGCTGCTGCTGGATCTGCGCGATGCCGCTGAGAATCCCCTGACCAGCCTGCCCGAGTCTCTGGCTGTCCGGGAGAGGATCGCCGACTGGGCCGGGCGACCGGTGCCGCCGCAACCGGCGACGGTTCTCGGGCACTACGAGGCATGAGCGCGCCATGCTGATCACGGTACTGAACGTCCTCCTGGTCGTGTGCCTCGCCGCGAACATCGCCATCGTCGTGGCGGATCTCCTTCCCGCGAAATTCGTGCTGGAGAACTCCGACGAGGTCGGCCTGAGCAGATCCGTGCTTCCCCTCCTCGCGGCTCTGAAGGCGGCCGGGGCTCTCGGCCTCGCCGTCGGGCTGGTCTGGCTGCCCTGGGTAGGCCTCGTGGCAGCCACCGGCCTGGTGCTGTTCTACGTCGGCGCCGTCTGGAGGCATGTGAGCGAGCGCGTGCTGCACAACATCGCGTCTCCGCTGGCCTACCTCACCCTCGCGGTCGCGGCGGCGGCACGCTTCACCCTCGGGTGAAGCTGCGGGGCGCCCCCAGCAGGACTCGAACCTGCAACCTACGGATTAGAAGGCCGTTGCTCTATCCATTGAGCTATGGAGGCTGACGGCCCCGGAGTCTACCGAGGATCCGACAGGCCGATCGTACGGACGAGCCCCACGGTGACCGGGGCAATGGTTGTCTGGTCACCATGGCGGAGAACACATCGGGCTCCCGGCGCCGGCAGCTGCAGGTGGCAGCTGTGCTGCTGCTGGTCCAGGGCGTCCTCATGGAGGCCTCCGCCGCCCTCGGCCTGCTGGCGCTGCTGGCCCTGCGCATCCCGCCGGAGGTGATCACGGAGCGCACCGAGATCTTCGCTCTCGCCTATCTCCAGGACAACCTCTCCTCGATGATGGCTCTCAGCGGAGTCTTCGCCGCGCTGCGGATCATCGGCGGCATCGCGCTGCTGCGGAACCGGCTCTGGGGGCTGGCGCTGTCGCTGGTCAACTGCGCGGTCACGCTGGTGCTGATGGTCCTGCTGCTGCCGGTGGGGATCGCCGACGGGGTCCTCTCCGGCGCCGCGCTGGTGCTGATCCTGCGTGGCTGGCTGGGCACGGACGAGGCGGGGGCACCGCGTCGGATCGTGCCCTGAGGGATCGTGCCGCTCAGGACTTGCGGTTGTAGATCACCATCGAGATCGGCCCGAACACGGCCACCAGGGCGGCGCAGTAGATGAGCACGGTCAGCAGCGACCCGCCGTCGTACGTCCCGCTCATCAGCTCACGCACGGTGCCGACCACCACGGAGATCGGGTTGACCTCGACGGCCGCCCGCAGCCAGCTCGGCATCGTCTCGGGGCTGACGAAGATGTTCGAGGCGAAGGTCAGCGGCATCAGGATGAACATCGAGACGCCCATCGCCGCCTGCTCGCTGCGCACCATCAGCGCGATCATCGTCCACACCCAGGACAGGCTGAAGGAGAACACCAGCAGCAGGGCGAAGGCCGCCAGCACCCCGATCAGTCCGCCGTCGGGACGGAATCCCATCACCACGCCCACCAGCAGGATGATCACTCCCGCCAGCGCGTAGCGCACCTGATCCCCGAGCAGCGCGCCCACCAGCTGCGAGGGCCTCCACACCGGCAGGGAGCGGAACCGGTCGAAGACTCCCTTGGAGATGTCACGGTTCAGGGTGAGCCCGGTGTACATCGTGATCATGATGAGGGTCTGGACGAAGATGCCCGGGATCAGGAACTGCACGTACTGACCCACCGACCCAGCCAGCGCCCCGCCGAAGATGTAGGTGAACATCACCGTCATCATGATCGGGAAGATCGTCACGTCGAACAGCTGCTCGGGGACGTGCTTGATCTTCAGCAGGGCACGCCAGCCGTAGGTGAGGCAGGCGCTGAGCGCCGAGGCGCGGCGGGGACGGTCCCCGGGGGCGACGAGGACGCTGCGGATCCGGTCCGGGGCCGTCGCGGTCGCGGTGCCCGGTGAGACGGTGGCCTGGTTCATGACGTGCTCACACTCTCCTCGTCGGCGCGGGTTCCGTCATCGTCGGTGCTGCGGGCTGTGTCGGCGTGCTCACCGGTGAGCGCCAGGAATACCTCGTCCAGGCTGGGATGGCCCAGAGCGAAGGACTCGACCTCGACATCGGACTCCTCCAGCGCTCGCAGTGCGCCGGCGGCGCCGCTGGTGGACTCCAGTCGCACCACCAGCGCCGAGGGATCCGGCTCCCGCGTGGCCTCCGCCGAGGTGGCGCGGGTGAGGACGTCGGCCGCCAGTTCCCGCTGCGCGGGGTCGGCGACCCGCACCTTCAGTGCCCCGGCGCCCACCTGGGCCTTCAGCTGTCCGGAGGTTCCCTCCGCGATCACGCGGCCGTGATCGATGACGGCGAGGCGGTCGGCGAGCTGATCGGCCTCTTCGAGGTATTGGGTGGTCAGAAGCACGGTCGTCCCGGCGGAGACCAAGGTGCGCACGATGTCCCACACTTGGTTGCGGCTGCGCGGATCGATCCCGGTGGTCGGCTCGTCGAGGAAGATCAGCTCGGGGGTGACCAGCAGGGACCCAGCGATATCGAGGCGGCGGCGCATCCCGCCGGAGTACTTCTTGACCTGGCGGCCGGCGGCGTCATCGAGACCGAAGGCGTCGAGCAGCTCGAGGCCGCGGGAGCGGGCGCGGCGATTGCTGTAGCCCAGCAGGCGTCCCAGCAGCATCAGGTTCTCGATGCCGGTGAGGTCCTCGTCCAGCGACGCGAACTGTCCCGTCAAGGCGATCTTCTCGCGCACGGTGCGGGCCTCGGCGACGACATCGTGGCCGAGCACCTGGGCGTGGCCGGCGTCGGGCCGCAGCAACGTCGCGAGCATGCGGATGGCGGTGGTCTTGCCGGCGCCGTTGGGGCCCAGCACCCCGTATACCCCACCGCGGGGGACGACGAGGTCGATGCCGTCCACCGCGACGTTGTCGCCGAACCGTTTGACCAGGCCCTCGGTGCGGATTGCTTCACGGTCGGCGTTCACGGGGGCGCCTCCTGGACGTGGACGTGGTCGGCGGGGGCGGACGAGGATGTGCTCGGCCCGGGCCGGCCAGTCCAGTGCTTTTCGGACATCGTGACCGCTCAGAGATACTCAGCGGCCGACGGTCGCTCTCCTACCGCCCGTGGAAGCGGAGGCTCTTGGGGGAGCGGGAGAAGCCGGCGCGCAACAGGGCGTCCACGGCTCGGCGGGACGCGGCGGTCTGCTCGGCCTCGGGGGCAGTGACGGCCACGCCATCGATCTTCTCGATCGCGACGCGTCCCAGGCGCCCCGCATCGGCCGCCTGCGCGAGGGCCGAGGCCGCCTCGTGCGCGCAGCCCTCGTCGTGCTCGAGCCACCACCGCAGCGACCTGCCACCGGCTTCGAGGTAGGCGGCCGCCCGGCCACGGACGATCACCACGTGCGCCCCGGCGCGACGCTGTGGCCGCCCCGCCGCGCGGGACTCCGGCCACGGGAGCACCGCGCCGAAGGGGTTCGCCGGATCCAGCGCGGAGAGGACCACCGTGGGGCCGCCGGGCTGGGCCGAGCGCAGTCGGTCCACGGCAGCGGCCTGGGCGAACTGGGCGGCGCCCAGGCCCTCGACGAAGTAGCCGCGGCGCACGGAGCCGGAGTCCTCGAGATCGGCCAGCTCGCGGAACACCGAGGACCAGCCGCCGGGGACACCCTCCTGGGTGACCGCGCCGCGGGTCAGCAGTCCGTGGCGATCGACCAGCAGGGCGACCCGTGCCGCACGGCGGGCCGAGGGGTCGACATCCGGGATCCGCACCGCGCTCCAGCGCCCCCGGGCGGCCGGTCCCGTCAGCGACGCCAGGGCCGAATCCTCGCTCTCCGCGCGCAGCAGGGAGGCCGACAGCCGGGCGGCACCGCGTCGGCCCCGCCGGGAGGCGGACCCGCCGCGGTGGCCGGGAGACCGAGCGGGCGCGGGACGGGAGGCGGCCTGCTGGCCCGGCAGCGCGGTGAGCGAATCAGGGGTCGCCAGGCCCGCCAGGGCCAGCTCCTCGAGCGCCGCGGCCACCTGGGCCAGCGACAGGGAGGAGTCATCCCCGCGCCGTCGGCGCACCGCGGCGGCCAGGTCGGACAGGCGCACCGGGCCGACGGCATCATCCAGCGCGTCCAGGACCAGTCGAGGAAGGGACCCCGCCTCCAGGGCGGCTCGGGCCCCGGCGATCTCCTCGCCATCGATCCCCAGCGCCATCGCGTCCGCGAGATGGAGCTTGACCAGAGGCTCTCGGGAGCCGCCGCCCCCGCGGGCGGTCAGGACCACCTCGCCGCGCGACAGGGACTCCTCGAGCAGACGCTGGGCGGAGGCCCCCAGTCGCACGGGCAGCAGATCCTCCCGCCACACGCTCAGCGGCGCCTCCAGTCCGGTGAGCTGGTCGATGACGTCCGCCAGCGCGTCCGCGGCAGCATCCGGGTCGGTTGCTGGGGTTGCTGGGGTTGCCGGCTCCCTCCCCACGCCGTGCCATCCCAGCGTGAAGGTGGCGAAGGTAGCGGGCGAGACGGGCGCGATGTCACGGCGGGAGGCGGCCAGCGAGGCCCGTCGGATCCGCCGCAGCACGTCGGCATCGACCCACTCCTCGCTCTCGCGGCCCGGGAGGAACCCGCCCCGGGAGAGCACCCGCCGCGCGGAGAGCTCCGCGAGGGTCGACCGCACGGTCTCGGGCGGCAGCGGAAGGTGCTCGATGAGTTCCTCGGCCGTGAACGGGCCGTGCGAGCGAGCCCACCGCGCCACGACCTGCACCGCGGCGTCCTCGACGGGGTCGAGCACCACCGGCGGCAGCTGTCCCTCAGCGCCGCTGGGCAGCACCTCGCTCCCGGCGGCGTCCCGCCACAGGCCTGCCTCCTCGACCAGGGCGAGATGCTCGTCGTCGTGCCAGTGCAGTCGCAGAATCCTGCCCGCCGCTTCGAGCTCCGCGACAGCGCCGCGGACGGTGGCGGGGTCGGGCGCGGGCGCAGCATCGGTATCGGAATCGGTATCGGAATCGGCAACCGGGCCGGTGCGCGAGAAGCGCGCGAGCACCTGCGCCTGGGTCAGCGGCCCCAGCCGGCGCAGGGCGTCGGCCAGATCCTCAGCGTCCCGGATCGCGCGCTCGGGGCTGAGCAGCTGCGCGTCCGCGCAGACGCGGGCGATCGCCTCCGGCACCAGCAGCTCGCGCAGCGACACGGTCCCCAGCAGCTCCGCCAGGACCGACTGATCCAGGGTCAGGGCCGCGGTGCGGCGCTCTGCCAGCGGGGCGTCGGCGTCGTAGATGAAGGTGCCCTCGTACCCGAACATCACGGCGCGGGCGATGGGGCTGGGCTGGTCGACGTCGACCTCGACCAGCTCGATGCGGCCGGCCTCGAGATCGCCGAGCAGAGCGGTCAGGGCCGGCACGTCGTACTCGTCCTGCAGGCACTCCCGCGCCGCCTCCAGCATCATCGGGAAATCCGGATGGTCCCGGGCGGCGTCCAGCAGGGTGGCCGAGCGCTGTCGCTGCTGCCACAGCGGCGCCCGCGAGGTCGGCACCCGGCGCGGCAGCAGCAGCGCCCGCGCCGAGCACTCGCGGAAGCGGGAGGCGAACAGGGCCGAGGAGCCTACGAGGTGGTGGACCGTCTGTTCGATGACGTCGGGGGAGAACAGCACCAGGTCCGCGGTCGGTGCGGCCGCACCCTGCGGCAGCCGCAGCACGATGCCGTCGTCCGTGGCGACGACCTGGACCTGCGAGCCGCCGGTCTCCCGCAGCCGGTCGCTGATCGCCAGTGCCCACGGGGCGGTGACCCGCCGGCCCAGCGCGCAGTGCACCACGATCCGCCAGTCGCCGAGATCGTCGATGAAGCGCTCGAGGACCAGGCGCCGGCTGCTGGGGATCACCCCGGCGGTCTGGTTCTGCCGCTCCAGCAGCAGGTGCACCTGGGCGCGAGCATGGGGATCCAGACCCAGGCCCGTCAGCGCCTGCTCGCGCTCGCCTGAATCCTGCTCGGCGAGCTCCTCGAGGTACTCGCCGATCGCCTGACCCAGGGTCGGGGGCCGGGTCGCGTTGTCGGCGTGCCAGAACGGGAGCCGCCCGGAGAACCCGGGCGCGGGGGAGACGGTGACCCGCTCATGGGTGATCTCCTCGATCCGCCAGCTCGAGGTGCCCAGCGTGATCACATCACCGCGGCGGGACTCATAGACCATCTCCTCGTCCAGCTCGCCGACCCGACGGGGCTGCTCCGCGCCGGCTTCGAGGAACACCGGGAACAGGCCGCGGTCGGGGATCGTGCCGGCGTTGGTGACCACCAGGCGCTGCACGCCGGGCCGGGCCGTCAGCACGCCCCGCTCGCGATCGTGGACCAGCCGGGGTCGCAGCTCGGAGAAGGCGGTCGAGGGGTATCGCCCGGTCAGCATGTCGACTACGGCATCGAACGCGCTGCGGGGAAGCTCCGCATAGGGATGGGCGGAGCGGACCACCTCCAGCCACCGACCGACATCCAGCTCGTCCAGGGCGGCGGCCGAGAGCGTGTGCTGGGCCAGCACATCCAGGGCGTTGCGAGGCACCTCCAGCGGCTCCAGCCGGCCCGCCGCCGCCTCGCGCACCATGAGCGCCGAGTGGACGACGTCCAGCGCATGCAGTGGATGCAGCCTCCCGCGGGAGACGTCGCCGACCCCGTGGCCGGCCCGGCCCACGCGCTGCAGCAGCGAGGCGACCGCGAACGGCGCGGAGACCTGCACGACGCAGTCCACCGCCCCCATGTCGATGCCCAGCTCGAGCGTGGAGGTGGCGACGACGCAGCGCAGCGACCCGGCCTTGAGCAGGTCCTCCGTCTGCCGGCGCGCCTCCTTGGACATGGAGCCGTGATGGACGCGGGCGATCTCGCCGGCCTCAGCGCTACCGCTGTCGCCCTCGAGGTCGGCACGTTCGAGGATCGCCTCGGGCTCGCTCGCGCGCAGCCGTCGATGCAGGAGGTTCAACCGCTCGGCGATCCGCTCGGCCTGACGCCGGGAGTTGGAGAAGACGATCGTGGAGCGGTGGGCCTCGACCTCGGCCAGGACGGCCCGCTCCACGTGCGGCCAGATCGTGCCGGAGACGTCCTCCTCGTCGACCGCGTCGGCCGGGGGAGCGACGTCGTCCATGTCCGGTACGGGCACCGTGACGCCGAGGTCCCACTGCTTGGCGCCCGGCGGGGAGACCACCCGTGCCCTGGTTCCGGCGGGGGAGAGGAAGCGAGCGACCTCCTCAGCGGGCTCCACCGTCGCCGAGAGGCCCAGTCGCTGCGGCCGACGGCGCTCGCCGGGCGCGTCGCCACCCGTGATCAGGGCATCCAGCCGCGCCAGGGACAAGGCCAGATGCACGCCGCGCTTGCTGCCGGCGACCGCGTGGACCTCGTCGAGGATGACGGTGTCCACGTCCATCAGCGTCTCCCGCGCGGCGGAGGTCAGCATGAGGAAGAGCGACTCGGGCGTGGTGATCAGGATGTCCGGCGGGTGCGCGATCAGCCGTCGCCGCTCGGAGGAGGTGGTGTCCCCGGAGCGCACGCCCACTCGAACCGGTGCCGCCTCGTGTCCGGAAGCCTCCGCCTGCGCGGCGATGCCGGCGAGCGGGCGGCGCAGATTGCGCTCGACGTCGACGCCCAGCGCCTTCATCGGGGAGATGTACAGGACCTGGGTGCGCTCTCTGCGCTGCTCCTCGGCCGACGGGGCGAACATGAGATCGTCCAGCGCGCGCAGGAAGGCCGCCAGCGTCTTGCCGGAACCGGTCGGTGCGATCACCAGGGCATCCTCGCCCGAGGCCACGGCGTCCCAGGCGCCCAACTGCACAGGGGTGGGCGCACCGAGATCCCGGGCGAACCATGCCCGCGTGGCCGGGTGCAGGCTCTCCGGCAGCTCGCGGTGCTGTGGTGCGTCGACCGACCTGTCGAACGTCCGGTCGGTGCCGGCGCCCTCCGCGCTCTGCACGGAGGGCGTGATCAGCCGCTGGTCATCGTCGCTCACCCGCCCATTGTCCCGCGGGCGGCTGCCGAGCGGAGCGGATCGAGGATGATCACGGCCCTGCCACAGGCGGCGAAAAGTGGAAGGATGAGAGGCGATGCGCTTCGAACGCGGAGCGCGCGAGCACGACCGAACGTCTACCGAAAGGGAACGACATGGCGGAATACACGCTTCCGGATCTCGATTACGACTACGGGGCTCTCGCGCCGTCCATCTCGGGGCAGATCATGGAGCTGCACCACTCCAAGCACCACGCGACCTACGTCAAGGGCGCGAACACGGCGCTGGAGCGTCTGGCGGCGGCCCGGGAGTCGGGTGACTTCACCTCGGTCAACCAGTTCTCCAAGGACCTCGCGTTCAACCTCGGTGGCCACACGAACCACTCGATCTTCTGGAAGAACCTCTCCCCGGAAGGTGGGGACAAGCCCACCGGTGAGCTGGCCTCCGCGATCGATGAGTACTTCGGCTCCTTCGATGCGTTCCGTGACCACTTCACCGCGGCGGCGCTGGGTATCCAGGGCTCGGGCTGGGCCGTGCTGGCCTACGAGCCGGCCGGTGGCAATCTGGTGATCGAGCAGTTCTACGATCAGCAGAACGGGGTGCCGGTGGCGACGATCCCGCTGTTCCAGCTGGATATGTGGGAGCACGCCTTCTACCTCGACTACCAGAACGTCAAGGCGGACTACGTCAAGGCGATCTGGGACATCGTGAACTGGGCCGATGTGGCCAAGCGGTTCGAGAACGCCCGCTCCAACGCCTCCGGTCTGGTCGTCCCCCAGGCCTGATCGCACGCGTCGATCCCGACGGATCGACACACCATCGCCGGCGGCCGGTCCCCACAGCGGGGCCGGCCGCTTCGCATGGGCGGCGTCTGCCTGCGCGCGGTTCCGACGAAGATCGAGCCGGCCGGCGTGGCCGGCGCCGCCACCGTTCCTCCCCATGGCCGCTTCGTCCACAGAACCGGCGGAGCACTGGAGGTCAGCGGAGGTCGCGGCAACGCTGGGGAGGGTCGGCACGGAGCCGACGCCGGGACGTCCCCGGAACCTCAGGAAGGACATCACCATGCGCGACCTCAACACAGTTCTCATGGGCAATGCCACCGCTGACCCCAGCGAGCGGCTCCAGAGCGACGGCAGCGTCACCGCGATCGTGCGCATCGCGGTGACCGGCCGCTACTACGACTCGACCAAAGGCGACTTCACCGACCGCAAGACGGAGTTCATCTCGGTGTTCGCACGCCGGGCGCTGGCCCGCAATCTCATGCGATCGGTGAGCAAGGGCCATCCGCTGGTGGTCTCCGGCCGCCTCGGCAGCTCCGAATGGACGGCGGAGGACGGCACGATCCGTCACTCCCTGACGCTCCAGGCCGAAGCCATCGGCCACGACCTCACCTTCGGGACGGCTTCGTTCACCCGGCCGCTGAAGAACAGCGACATTCCCGACCACGACCCGCACACCGGCGAGATCGCCTCCGAGGCCGTGGACGACGCGGACGTGGATTCGGCGCTGACCGGGGAGGCACCAGTGGAGGGGGCGTTGACGACCGCCTCCTGACGTCGCCGCCTCTCGAGGCCGGCGCTGTCCGAAGCAGTTCGTGGGAAGGAGCTCAGGCGTCGGAGGTCAACGTCTGCACCAGAGCCGCAGAGAGGTCGGGGAGCAGCGCGGCGCCGAGGACATAGCCCTCCTCGTCGCCGCGGTGCACCGCCGACCACGTGGTGCCATCGGCCAGCGCTGCGACCACCACGCGCAGGGGGCGCCCCGCGGGGAGCTCGGTCTCGCCGACCCCGTCGCGCAGCGCCCACGCACTGGGCGCCAGGTCGCACGCCAGGGCTCCGCCTGCTGCCAGGTCCGGCCACTGCACCTCTTGCAGCGCGGCGAGGGGGTCCTGTCGCGGCGCCGAGTCCGCCGGCTCACCCGTGGGGCCCTCGTCGAGATCGATCGGTGTCAGGTGCAGGTCATCAGGGGCGTCCGCGCCGGCGCCGTCGGCGCCCAGCAGTGCTGCGAGGGCGGGCGAGGCCGCCGTCAGCTCCGCACTGCGGGCCAGGGCGAAGAGCCTGGGAGCGGGAAGGGGCTCAGCCTCGAGATGGCGGGCCACCTCGAGGACCGCGGCGGCGAGGGCGGCCGTGGGAGCATCGAGCGGGTCCGCGTCGGGAGTCGTCATCGGATCGAGAGGTCCCTTACAGCTTCGGCCTGACAGAATAGAGGGGTCACCGCCATGAGCGGCGGCGCCCACTGTACCCGGAGACCCGACGTTGCTCCCTGCGTAGCTGCAGGTGGTGCCGCCGGCTCCGACCCCGAGGCACCCGAGGTTATCCGTGAGTTTCTCCGCCCCATTCGGCGACATGCCCCGGCCGCGCCCGCGCCCGGCTTCCGACCCGAACACGACGGACCGGCGGAGGATCTCCCCGTTGGCGATCGCCGCGATCGCGGTCGCGGCCCTGATCCTGCTGCTGCTCATCGCATCGGAGCTGTGGACGAAGTATCTCTGGATGGATCAGCTCGGCTTCACCAGCGTGCAGGTCGTCCGCTGGGTCACGCAGGGCATCCTGTTCGTGCTCGGGTTCCTCGTGTTCTCGGTGCCGCTGTTCCTGAGCCTGCGGATGGCCTACACCAAGCGTCCGGTCTACCCGCCGGTCACGCGTGAGCAGGAAGCCCTCGAGCAGTTCCGCTCCGCGGTCGATCCTCTGCGCCGCGGCGTGACCATCGCAGCACCGCTGATCATCGGGGCATTCGGCGGGCTGGCGGCCTCGCGCGGCTGGCAGGACGTCCAGCTGTTCCTGCATCCCCAGCCCTTCGGCGAGGTCGATCCGATCTTCGCCAACGACATCTCGTTCTACGTCTTCACGCTGCCCGTGATCGACATGATCATCAACTTCGGCAGGTTCGTCCTGCTGGTGACGATCGTGGGCGCGGTCATCGGCCACTTCATCTACGGCGGCGTCGCCTGGGGGCAGGAGAGCGGGCTCGAGGTCACGCGCGCCGCGCGCCGGCACCTCGGTGTCCTGGCCGCGATCTACGTGCTGATCCTCGGTGCGGGGCACTGGTTCCAGCGCTATGACCTGCTGACCGCCGAGCACGACCGCTTCCACGGTGCCTCGTACGCCGACGAGAACGCCATCCTGCCCGCACAGACCATCCTGGCGATCGCCGCTGTGGCGGTCGCGGCCCTGTTCGTGCTGTGGATCTTCCGGTCCGACTGGCGGATCCCCGCGATCGGCGCCGGCCTGATGATCCTGTCCACGCTGGCCGTGGGGAACCTCTATCCCTGGGCCATCCAGCAGTTCCAGGTCCAGCCCAACGAGCGTGCGCTGGAACAGCCCTTCATCCAGCGCAACATCGACGCCACCCGCGCCGCGTTCGACATCGACGACGTCAACGAGGTCTCCTACACCGCGACCACCGACGCCGAGCCGGGCGCTCTGCGCGAGGACGCCTCGACCACCGCGCAGATCCGCCTGATGGACCCCAACATCATCTCGCCCACGTTCGAGCAGCGCGAGGCGAACCGTCGCTACTGGGGCTTCGACGACGTGCTCAGCGTGGACCGCTACGAGATCGACGGCGAACTGCAGGACACCGTCATCGGCGTGCGTGAGCTGCGACCGGACAAGTTCGGTCTCAACGAGCGCTCATGGGTGGATCAGCACATCATCTACACCCACGGCTACGGCACCGCCGCCGCCTATGGCAACCAGCGCAACGCCGATGGAGAGCCCAGCTTCCTGCAGTCCGGTGTGCCCGGCGATGGCGCCTTCGGCGACTACGAGGAGCGGGTCTACTTCGGCCGTCACTCTCCGGACTACTCCATCGTCGGCGCCCCCGAAGGCCATGAGCCCGAGGAGTTCGACTACCAGTCCGGGACCGATGACGAGGAGGGCGGAGACCAGGTCTACAACACCTTCCAAGGTGATGGCGGCCCCTCCGTCGGCGGCTTCTTCAACCAGCTGCTGTACTCGATCAAGTTCCGCGATCCCAACATCCTGATCTCGGGGTACCTCAACGAAGAGTCGCAGATCCTCTACGACCGCGACCCGCAGGAGAGGGTCCGCCAGGTCGCGCCGTTCCTCTCGCTGGACTCCCAGATGTACCCGGCCGTCGTGGACGGGGAGATGGTGTGGGTCATCGATGGGTACACGACCACCGACGAGTACCCGTACTCCCAGTCCGCCGAGCTGGACGGGGTCGTCGATGATTCGCAGACCAACCCCAACGAGACCGCAGCTGCGCGTGACCGCGAGGCGAACTACATGCGCAACGGCGTCAAGGCGACGGTCAACGCGTTCGACGGGTCGGTGACCCTGTACTCCTGGGACACCGAGGACCCGATCCTCAAGGCGTGGTCCGAGGTGTTCCCCGATGCCCTCCAGCCCGCCTCGGAGATCAGTGGTGAGCTGATGAGCCACCTGCGCTACCCGGCGGACTACTTCAAGGCACAGCGCGAGATGCTCTCGAAGTACCACGTCACCGACGCGGACGACTTCTTCGGCCAGCAGGACTTCTGGCAGGTCTCGCCGGATCCGACCGTTCCGGCTCCGGAGAATCCGGATGGCAGCTCCGGCGAGCAGCCCGCCCAGCCGCCGATGTACCTGTCCATGCAGATGCCCAACGCGGATGAACCCAGGTTCACGCTCTCCTCGAGCTATATCCCGACAGAGGGCCAGAACGTGCTCACGGGCTACCTGGCGGTGGATTCCGAGACCGGCAGCACGGAGGGCAACCCTGCGGACTCCTACGGTGACAAGACGCTGCTGGTGCTGCCCGCCTCGAACCCGGTCAACGGGCCGGGGCAGGTGCAGGCCACGTTCAACGCCGAACCGAACGTCTCCCAAGCCCTGAACCTGCTGAAATCGGGCAACTCCGAGGTGATCAACGGCAACCTGCTCACCCTGCCCGTCGGCGGCGGTCTGCTGTACGTCCAGCCGGTGTTCCTGCAGTCCTCCGCCTCCGGCGGCGGCACGCAGTACCCGCTGCTGCAGATGGTGCTGGTCTCCTTCGGCGACAAGATCGGCTTCGCCCCGACGCTCGACGAGGCCCTGGATCTGGTCTTCGGCGGTGATTCCGGCGCCACCGCCGGCGATGCCGAGGTCACCGACCCCGACGGTGTCGCCGGTACCGCCGACACCGAGACCGGCGAGGGCACGGTCGAGACGCCGGACGGCGAGGAGGCGCCGGCGGACGGCGAGGAGCCCCCGGCCGACGAGGAGCAGCCCGCAGACCAGGGAGGCTCCGCCCAGGAGCGTCTCGACCAGGCCCTGGCGGATATGGACGCCGCCGTGAAGGACTCGGAGGAGGCCATGGCAGCGGGGGACTGGGCGGCCTACGGCGAGGCCCAGGAGCGCGTCGCCGACGCCCTGCAGCGCGCGGTGGAGGCCAACGAGGAGCTCGGCGGGTCCGGCGTCCCGGCTCAGCCGTCCGATGGCGGGGGCGGCTGATCGCCGGCTCCTGACTCCTGCCTGATCAGGACGCCCGATCGCTCCGGTGCCATGCCGCTGCGGTCGGGCGTTCTGACGTTCGCCCAGGTGAACGGGCCATGAACGTGTGATGGCACACGTTGGACGGCGATGAGTTGGACGGCGGCGGGCGGTGCCCGTAAAGTTATGGATGTCGCCGCGGGGTGGAGCAGTTCGGTAGCTCGCCGGGCTCATAACCCGGAGGTCGTAGGTTCAAATCCTGCCCCCGCTACGAGATAGGGCCCCTGGTCCGGTGGAAACACCGACCAGGGGCCCTTGTGCTGTGCCCTCGAACGGCACCGCAGGTCAGCACGTGGGGTTTATAGGCCAAAATGTGTGTATGGCGTCGGCGTGTCGGGGCTGGTCATCGGGGTGATCGGCCGGCCCATCCGCGTTGGATGCCGTTGCCGTCTTCCCAGGAGAAGTTGGTGCCCAGGGTTGGGCCTGGCTCGGGTTCGGGAGTGAATTTCGGGCGCGGGGGCGGTGGGTTCCAGTGCTCGGGCCGAACCAGCGTCCACGGGTCGCGGGGCGTGGCGGTGAGGCTGTCCAGCAGCCAGTTCACGGCCTGACGGGCATGCGGGGTGGGCATCCCGCGGTGGTTGCGCAGCAGGTCCTTGATTGCTTTGTTCGGTCCGCCTTCGAGTGGGGACGTGGTCCGTGCCAGCGGCTGGGTCTCGGTGGCCAGCTCGAGCCAGGCGAAGAGGTTCTCGTTGCTGATCAGGCCGCGAAACAGTGCCCGCACGGTGCGCAGCTCGCGGTGGGTGTACCACCACTGTCGCTGCTCGGGCACCCCGCGGGGCCGGACGATGCCGCGGCGCGCGTAGGTGCGGTGGCGCAGGAACTGGTCCCATCCTGCTTCCCATGAGGCGTAGGCGCCCATCCAGGCCGCCGCTTGATCCAGGTCTTCCACTTTCATCAGCGCCCTGGTCAGGGCGAGGATCTGGCGTCCGGCATCGAGGCGGGGGCTGAGGGTGGTGTGGCGCCGGACGGCTTGGAAGATGTGGAAGTAGCAGCGCTGGACCCGGGTGGTCTCCCAGTGCTCGCGCAGGGCTGCGTGCAGCCCGGTGCCGCCGTCGATGACGACCATCCGTGGGGCGGGCCAGCGCTGCAGGATCTGAGCCCAGGCGACCTTTTTCTCCCGGTCGCACCACTGCCAGTCAATGACGTGGTCCCCGTCGGTCGCGACCAGCAGGCACCAGTTCTGGAAGTAGGTGCCATCGAGCATCACCACGTCATGGATCTCGCCGGTCGCCGCCGGTGGAGGCACCTCGATACGCCAGCACCAGGCGGTCTTGCGGCGAAACGAGCGACCGCTGCCGGCCAGATCGCTCGGGTCCCGGCCGCGCAGCAGCCAGTCCAGGAACCACTCGAGCTCGGCCTTGCGCGTGATGTCGCCGCGGGACTGCGTCGCTGAGGAGCCGCAGTCGCGACAGCGCCATCGGGTCCGTCCCGAGGTGGTGGTGCCGTTCTTGACCAGCACCAGACCGCATACACGACAGACAGGGCGATTGCGAGGACGAGACACCGAACATGCTTCCAGAGCATGTCAAAGCCCCCATCACCCCAGGTCAATCACCAGAAACCGGCCGATCTATACACACATTTTGGCCTATAACCCGCACGTGGCTCTGGCAGGATGTCGACCATGACGACGCCATCTCTGCCCGAGCCCCGGACCCTGCTCTTCATCGGCGACTCCATCACCGACTGCCAACGCCGCGAGGATCCCGAGGAGCTGGGATACGGCTACGTACGCCTGATAGCCGAGCACTTCGCCGCCCACGAGCCCACAGCCCGGGTCATCAACCGCGGGATCGGCGGGCACAAGGTCGCGGACCTCGTCGGCCGCTTCGGTCCGGACTGCCTCGACCTCGATCCGGACGTCGTCACGATCTATGTCGGTGTCAACGATGCCTGGCACCGCTTCACCCGGGGCGAGGAGATCACGCCCGAGGAGTTCGAAGAGGGCTACCGCTTCCTGCTCGACCAGCTCTCGGCCACCCGGCCCGCCGTGCCGGTGCTGCTGGTGATCCCGTTCGTCGTCGACGTCGACGAGGACAAGACGATCATCCACACGGACCTGGACGTGAAGGTCCGGATCATCCGCGATCTCGCCCGCGAGTTCGGCCATGCCGTCGTCGACCTCGAGGCGGTGCTGCAGCGCGCCTGGAGCGTCGGTCACACCCCGCTCAGCATCGCCGAGGACGGCGTGCATCCCACGATCGCCGGGCACCGACTCATCGCCGACGCCTGGCTGGAGACGTTCGCCCAGGTCGATACGGCCCGCCGCTGACAGCACCCGTCCGAACCGGTCGCGTCCTCAGCGCAGCGGCGGCGTCACGTCCAGCGAGAGGAAGCCGCGGCGGAAGGTGCGGGCGTCGACCACCAGCAGCCGGCCCGGCCGCACCGGGTTGCGCAGCCGCACGTGTCCGCTGCGGGGATCGGCGCCCACCACCGCGAACACGTGGTTCGGCGGCAACCGGCCGTGGGCGGTGGTGACGAGCCCGCTGAGCGGATGCGTAGAGGCGGCGACCGCCCTGCCCTCGTCGGTCCAGGCCGCCAGCTGGGCGGCAGGCGGCAGGCGCAGCAGCGTCCGCACTCGCATCCCCAGCAGCAGTTCGAACCCGAAGCGCGCGAAGCCGCGCTGGATGTAGCCGTAGCCGCCGGCCACATACGCGGTGATCGCCTTCTCCAGGGCGCCCGCCCAGCCAGGATTCGCACCGTCGCGCCTCGCGTAGAGGAACTCGCCGGCGTCGTCGACGGGCATCATCCGATCCACGCGGATCGGGTGGCCCAGCGCGGGAAGATGCACCTCGACAGTTCCGTCGGGCAATGCCGACAGCAGCTGGGCGAGACGCTCCGGGGCGGTCTCGTGGATCGCCAGCATCGCGGCGAGCAGCCAGCAGTCCCCGAGGCGTCCCTGCCGGGGCCGCAGCAGACGCGGGGGAGCCAGGGGACCGGTGTCCTGCCTCCATCCGGCGGCGCGGGGACCGAGGCCGGGTGTTGCCGGCACATATGCCTCGCGCGCCCGCCCGGTCAGGGCGAGCGCGCGAAGGGTGCGGCGCCAGGTCCGCACGCGGGGCCGCGAGTCGGGCACCATCAGGATCGCGCCCGGTGGGATGCCCGCGGTCTCGTACGGTCCTCGGCGATCAGTGGGCCTCGGCGGGGACGATCTTCTGCCCGGTGTGCTCCATGACCTCGTGGAACCAGGGCTGGGAGATGTCGAAGGCCTTGTGGCCGGCGATGCGCTCGAACTCGATCGCGCGCAGCACGTCCCCGTTGCCCTCGTCGTGGCCGATCACGCCGGAGCCGCCCTCGAGGGCGGTCTGGACGGCGAGGTCGGTCATGGACTTGATCAGGCGCAGGTCCTCGGCGTTGGCCTTGGCCGAGCGGGAGAAGTAGCCGGACTTCTGGACCATGACCTTCTCGGCGCCGAGCTTGGCGGCGAATTGGTCGGCGAACCACTGGCCGGGGTTGATCTTGTCGATCTTGACGTGGCCGAAGGGGTCCTTCTCGGGCTCCACGCCGCGGGCCTGCATCTCGGCGATGATCTCCGGGATGCCGGCGCCCTCGGAGAGGAAGATGTTCACGCAGCCGACCTCGTCCATGACGCCCCTCAGCCGCTCGGCCTCGGCGTCGATGTCCAGCGCCAGCTCGGGCAGGAACACCGCGTGGACGTCCCAGCGCTCGGCGCGGTGGCCGATCGAGGGCAGCCACTCCTGCTGGGCGTGCCAGCGCTGGTAGAAGCGTGCGGCCTCGGCGGTGAGGTACCCGCAGGCGCGGCCCATGATCTCGTGGACGATGAGCATGCGCGGGTTCGAGCCGTGCTCGGCGATGACGTTCTGGGCGAAAATGCTGGTCTGCTCGGCGGCGCTCTGGGCGCCGAGGGACTGGCGGATCGGCACGATGTCGTTGTCGATCGTCTTGGGCAGGCCGACGACCTGGAGGTCGTGGCCGTTGTCGTGGAGGTACTTCGCCAGGTCCGCGGCGGTGGTGTTGGTGTCGTCGCCGCCGATGGTGTGCAGGACGTCGACGCCGTCCTCCTGGAGCTTGGTGGCGGCCACCTCGAGGGCGTCCTGGCCCTCCTCGATCAGGCCGCGCTCGACGAGGTTCGCGGTGTTGGTGAGCTTGACGCGGGAGTTGCCGATGGGGGAGCCGCCGTAGTTGTGCAGCAGGCCCGCCTTGGCGCGCACCTCGTCATCGACGACGATCTTCTCCCCGGTCAGCAGACCCCAGTAGCCGTGCTTGTACGCGATGATCTCGACATCGGGCACCAGCTCGTTGTAGCGCTCGATGAGGCCGCCGACGGCGGAGGACAGGCAGGGGGCATAGCCACCTGCGGTCAGCAGGGCGACGCGCTTGACGGTCATGGAGAGGGGGTCCCTTCACGGTTCGGGGTCACGACTCGACGAGTCTACCGATGCCCGGCCCCTCCGCCGCGCGGCGTCCGTCCCCTCAGACGGCCTCGGCGGCGAGCGCGGTGAGGATCTCCTCGTGCAGCAGCCCGTTGGTGGCCACGGCGTTGCCGCCGAAGGGACCGTCCTCGCCGTCCAGCGAGGTGAATCGCCCGCCCGCCTCGGTGACGATCGGCGCCAGGGCGACCATGTCGTGCAGAGCGAGCTCGGGCTCGCAGGCGACGTCGACAGCGCCCTCGGCGACCAGCATGTACGACCAGAAGTCGCCGTAGGCGCGGGTGCGCCAGAAGCGCTGCATGAGGTTGAGCATCTGCGGGAGCCGGTCGCGCTCGGCCCAGCCGTGCAGGGAGGAGTAGGACAGCGAGGCCTCCTCCAGCCGGTCGATGCCGGAGACGCTGAGCCGGGTGGCGCTGTTGATCCGCGAACCGGTCCACGCCCCGGCGCCGGTGCCTCCCCACCATCTGCGGCCGAGCGAGGGGGCGGAGACGAGGCCGACGACGGGCCGGCCGTCCTCGATCAGACCGATCAGGGTTCCCCACACCGGGACCCCGCGCACGAAGTTGCTGGTGCCGTCGATGGGGTCGATGACCCACTGGCGCGGTGAGGAACCGGTGGTGCCGAACTCCTCGCCGATCACCTGGTCCCGGGAGCGGGCACGGGCCAGCTGCGCGCGCACCAGCTGTTCGGCGGCCTTGTCGGCGTCGGTGACCTCGGTGAGATCGGGCTTGGTGGTGACCTCGAGATCCTGCGCCTTGAAGCGGGACAGCGTCAGCTGGTCCACAGCATCGGCGAGCACATGGGCGAGGCGCAGGTCGTCGGCATAGCGGCTGGACATGGAGCCCACCCTAGAGCTCCGGGGGCCCGCAGCCGCGCAGCGACGCGGAACCACGGGGCGGAGCCGGGCGTCCCGGTGCGGAGAATCCGCCCTGCGCGATTCGGGCCCGGCCGCGGGGCGCGGTCACACGTCCCAGGGGTCGTTCTGCCGCAGCGTGACCGCCAGCCTGCGATAGGAGGCCAGACGGGCCGGTCCCGCGCTGCCGGCCGCTCCGGTCTCGACCAGCTCGTCGAGGGCGCAGTCCGGAGCGTCCTCGAGGTGGCTGCAGCCCCGGGGGCAGGACTCGGCGAGGCCGGCCAGATCCCCGAAGGCATCCAGCAGCTCGTCGGGATCGACGTGCCCCAACCCGAAGGAGCGCACCCCCGGGGTGTCGATCACCCACCCGTCGGCGCCCGGCAGCTGCATCGCGAGCGCCGAGGAGGAGGTGTGGCGGCCACGGCCGGTGACGTCGTTGACCTCGCCGATGGCCCGGTCGGTGCCGGGGACCAGCGCGTTGATCAGGGTGGACTTGCCGACGCCGGAGTGGCCGATGAGCACGCTGATGCGGCCGGAGAGCCGCTCGCGCAGCTCCTCGAGGCCCTCGACCTCCCCGTCGGGGCGGCGACGGGTCACGACGTGGTCCAGGCCCAGCGGGGTGTAGCTGCGCAGGAACTCCTCGGGGGAGCGCAGATCGGCCTTGGTCAGCACCAGCAGGGCATCCACCCCGGCGACGTAGGCCGCCACCAGGCAGCGGTCGATCATCCCGCCGCGCGGCTCCGGTTCGGCGACGGCGGTCACCATCACCATCAGGTCGACGTTGGCGACCAGCGGGCGCTCGGTGGAGTCGTCGTCGTCGGCGCTGCGGCGCAGGAACGAGCTGCGCTCGTGGATCCGCACGATCCTCGCCAGCGTCCCCTCGCGACCCGAGGTGTCGCCGACCAGTCCCACCAGGTCGCCGGGGACGACGGGGGAGCGGCCCAGCTCCCGGGCGCGCATCGCGGTCACGGTGCGCTCCTCGTCCGTGCCCGCGCCGACCACGGTCCGCCAGCGACCGCGGTCGACCGAGACCACGCGTGCGGTGATCGCGTCGGCGTGCGCCGGGCGGTCCTTCGTGCGGGGCCGCGACCCGCGACGGTTGGGCCGGACGCGGACGTCGGCCTCGTCGTAGTCGCGCGGTGATCGGCTCACGCGTCCTCGCCGGCGGGCGGGTCGGTGTGCAGCATCGACAGCCACATCCCCACGAAGTCCGGCAGGGTCTTCTGGGTGGTGCCGATGTCGACGACCCGCAGGTCGGGCACACGCAGACCGAGGATGGCGGCGGCGGTGGCGAGCCGGTGGTCCTCGTAGGTCTCGAACGTGTCCCCGTGCAGCTCGCCCGGGTGGATCTCGAGGCCGTCCTCGTGCTCGAGAGTGCGGGCGCCGACCTTGGTCAGCTCCGTGGCCAGGGCCTTCAGCCGGTCCGTCTCGTGGCCGCGCAGATGCCCCACGCCTCGCAGCCGGGACGGCGAATCGGCCAGGGCGGCGACGGCGGCGATCGTCGGCACCAGCTCGCCGACGGCGGACATGTCCGCGTCGATGCCCTGGACGACGCCGGTCCCGCGCACGGTGAGAGTGCGGCCCTCGCGCCAGACCTCGGCGCCCATCCGGCTGAACAGGTCCCGATAGGCGTCCCCGGGCTGTGTGGTGACCTCCGGCCAGTCGTCCACGGCCATGGTGCCGCCGGTGACCATCGCGGCGGCGAGGAACGGGCCCGCGTTCGAGAGATCCGGCTCCACCGTGGTGGCGACCGGTTCGATCTCGCCGCGGGCGACGGTCCACACCGGCCTGCCCGTGCCGTCCCTGTGGTGCGCGGTCTCGACGCCGGCCTGGCGCAGCGTCTCCACGGTCATCTCGATGTGCGGCAGGGACGGGAGCGTCTTGCCCACGTGGACGAGCTCGAGGTCCGCCTCGCCACGGGCCCCGACCAGCAGCACGTTGGAGATGAACTGGCTGGAGGCCGAAGCATCGATCTCGACCCGGCCGCCGCCGAGGCGCCCGGTGCCGTGCACGGTGAGCGGCAGGTGGCCGGGCTCTCCGTGCTCGGTGACCTCCACGCCCTGCTGCCGAAGGGCCGCGATCACGGCGCTCATGGGCCGTGCCAGGGCCGCATCGTCCCCGGTGAACCGCACGTCCCCGTGGTGCAGCGCCGCCAGCATCGGCACGAAGCGCATGACGGTCCCTGCCAGACCCGTGTGGATCTCGATCGGATCCGCAGGATGCGGCGAAGGCGGCGGGAGCGGATGGATGCGCAGCGAGTCCTCATGGACCTCGAGGGTGGCCCCGAGGCGTTCGAGCGCATCGCGCATCAGGCGGGTGTCCCGCGAGACCAGGGCCCCGCGCAGATCGGAAGGTCCCGCCCCGGCGGCCGCCAGCACCATCCAGCGGGCGGTCAGCGATTTCGATCCCGGGACCCGCACCAGGGCATCGACGGGTCTGTCGGCGACCGGTGCCGTCCACAGGACCTCGGGGGACACGGCCTCAGCCCCGCTGCGAGGCGAGCTGCTTCTGCGCGGAGCCCGCCGTGGCCTTGGCGCGCTTCTGGGCCTTGCCGGCCTTCTTCTGCAGGTCCCGCTTGGTGGCGTCGGCCTTCTTCTCCAGCTTCCGCTGCGTGGAGCCGGCCTTCTTCTCGAGCTCGCGCTGCTTGGCGGCGGCCTTCTTCTGGCTGGTCTCGACGAACTTGTTCACCTGGTACCCGAGCGAGGGGCGGCCCTCGTGATCGACCACGGCCAGCAGCACGCCGCCGAGCAGGCCGGCGTCGGTGAGGATCGACTGGACCTCCTGCAGGAGCTCCTCGCCACGCAGCTCCCACACCTTCTTGCGACCGGCCCAGCCGACCGACGTGGTCAGCAGCAGCGGCGCGGCCGCGGCGCGGGGGCAACGGTTGGTGGCGTACAGGACGCCGGCGCCGGCGGCGACGGCGCCGCTGACCCGGATGATCGTGCGCACGTCCACGAAGTCGGGGGTCGAGGACTTGGCCAGAGCGGAGTCGACCGCCTCGAACGCCTCGGGGTAGACATCGATCTCGCGCTCGGGGCGCTGGGCGGTGCGCACGCCTTCATAGATGAAGGGAGCGGCGAGCAGGGGACGGGCGATACGGCGGACCAGGGCCATGGTGTCCTCACGATCTTGACGAGTGTCAGCAGGTCCGGTGACCGATGTCGGGCAGGTCACCGACGTCCAGACTACCGCGCAGGGAACAAGCGCCGCGCCCGGCGCGTTGAACCATCCGGTCCCGACGCGCGCCGCTGGCCCGCGGGTGGCCGCACGGCAGCGATGAGCCGACAGATCGGTAGACATCGGTGGACCCCGACAACGGTCGATGCACGGCGACAAATACCGACACACGACGGCAGACATCGACACACGACAGCAGACGACGACCGGCGACGACAGACGACAGCAGACGACAACAGACCAGGCAATGCGCGAAGGCGACCCCGGCGCAGGGAAGGCGGACGATGACTGCACTGCTCACACAGGCCCCTGCCCGCCGTTCTGGCGTAGGTTGGACGGCAATGATCCAGACAGATTCCGCCCCGAGCCCCGACGCGGGCCTCCCGGAGACCCCGGCCGCCTCCTCCGCCACCACGGGGCCTGAGGGCGGCGGTACCGCGCCCGAAGCGGCCGGCGACGAGCAGTCCCAGCGCCTCGCGCAGTCCTCCGGTCCCGACGGGGCCGCGGACGCCTTCGACTTCGAGAGCGAGGCGCTGTCCCATCTGGACTCCCTGTACGGCGGTGCCCTGCGGATGACGCGCAACCCGCACGACGCGGAGGACCTCGTCCAGGAGACCTTCATGAAGGCCTTCCGCGCCCGCGACCGCTTCACGCCGGGCACCAACATGCGCGCGTGGCTGTACCGGATCATGACCAACAGCTACATCTCGACCTACCGTCAGAAGCAGCGCCGCCCCCAGGAGGCCTGGAACGAGAACGTCGAGGACTGGCAGCTCGCCGAGGTCGCCTCGCACACCAGCAGCGGGCTGCGCTCCGCGGAGGCCGAGGCGCTGGACCACCTGCCGGACTCCGCGGTCAAGGACGCCCTCAGCGAACTGCGCGAGGACTACCGGCTGGCGGTGTACCTCGCCGATGTCGAGGGGTTCGCCTACAAGGAGATCGCCGAGATCATGGACACCCCGATCGGGACCGTGATGTCCCGGCTGCACCGGGGACGCCGCCAGCTGCGCGACATGCTCTCCGGCTACGCCTACCGCAGCGGCTTCCTGCGCGCGGACCCCTCGGCCGCGGCCGGGGCGGACGATGACACCACCGGCTCGAGAGATCGGGAGGAGGAACGATGACCCAGAACGACATGACCGCGACCGGCGGCGCCGATCAGCCCCGCCGCGACCTGCGCTACGGCCTCGAGGAGGCGCTCGACGGCGAGCTGCCCCCCGAGGTGGTGGCACGGATGGAGCGCCACACCGAGGGCTGCCCCGAGTGCGCCGAGGAGTGGGAGCAGGTGCGCCGGATGAAGGAGCTCGTGCGCCGCAGCTGTGCGGATCGCGCGCCGTCCTCCCTGCGCGAGCGGATCGCGGTGCAGTACCGCAGCGTCTCGGTGACCCGGACCACCGACGCCGACGGCAGCACCAGCGTGCGCATCACCACGACCAGTACCCGCCGGCAGCTGCCCGACTGCTGACCCGCGCCGACGACACCTGCGCCGACGCCATCCGCAGACGACAGGAGGCCCCTCCCCGAACGGGGAAGGGCCTCCTGTCAGTTCGCGCCGAGCGCGATCACGGTCAGCTGTTGGGGCGCTTGCCGTGATTCGCGCTGTTCTTGCGGCGAGCCTTGCGCTTGCGTCCTCGCTTGCTCATCACGTTCTCCTTCCTTCGCCCGGTAACCCGACGATTGTGCCACAGCCTCGCTGATCGAGGCGGGCAGCGACGGCCGGGCGGTCACAGCTGAGGGGGAGGTCACTCCGGCCGTGGAAGCGCTCGGGCCCGGAGGCTCACGATGAGGTGCCCAGCCAGGATCCGAAGCCGCCGTGGAGGACGAGCCAGGCCATCAGCCCGTAGCCGGTCTGGCCGGAGTGGTCACCGGGGGAGCGCGCCACGTCGGACTCCCACTGATCGTGCCCGGAGAGCCCGCTGACCGTGTTCACGTAAGGGATCCGGCGCCGCGAGCAGACGTCCTCGAACGCGCCGGAGAGCTCCTGGATCGTGGCGGTGACCTGGGAGTCTCTGCTGGGAGGCGGGCCCACCACGAACGCCGGGATCCGCAGCCGCTCCAGGCCGTCCAGGATCTTGGCGAGGTTCAGCCGGGAACGGGCCAGGGAGATCCCGGCCTCGACGTCGGCGCGGCCCATGGCCAGGACGACGCGGTGGTCGACCCTGCCCTCGGCCTGCGCCGTGAGGTCCATCCGGCGCCTGACGTCCTCGTCCCACCGGTCGGCGAGCTCCGCGGTGGTCTCTCCGGGAAGCGCCGAGGTGAACACGTCGATGCGGTTCTCGGCGCCCTGCTCACTGGCCACGGCACGACCCAGCCACCCCAGGGCGCGAGCATCGCCGATGCCGGCGAGGAGCTCGTCACCGAGCGCGATGACCCGGATCCGGCAGTCCGAATTCGGGGTGGTCGATGTGGACACGGTGTGCACCGGGGCCTCCTGAGGGACGGGAACGTCAACTGTATCGGCGAGGAGGGTCGGGGGCGAACCCGCGGCCCGGTGGCGCCGCTCAGGATTCGAAGGCGCGGGTGAGCAGGTCCTCCTGCTCCTCCTTGTGCGTCGTCGCCGACCCGGTGGCCGGGGAGGCCGACGCCGGACGGGCGACGACCTTCAACGTGCGCCCCACCTCGACCGCGAAGTTCAGGGCCATGAAGCCCCACGCGCCCTGGTTCAGCGGCTCCTCCTGGACCCACGTCAGCGAGGCCTCGGGATAGGCATCCAGCACCTCGGTGAGCTGCTCCGTGGGCAGCGGGTAGAGCTGCTCGAGACGGACGATCGCGGTATCGGTCAGCTCCTCCTTCTCGCGGCGGGCCGCCAGATCCCAGTACACCTTGCCGGAGGCCAGCAGCACCCGGCTCACGCCGGAGGCGTCGACCGTGGAATCCGCCAGCACCGGCTCGAAGCTGCCGGTGGTGAAGTCCTCCACCGAGCTGACCGCGGCCTTGTTGCGCAGCATCGACTTCGGCGTGAACACGATCAGCGGCTTGCGCGGATCGGTCTTGGCCTGCCGGCGCAGGAGATGGAAGTAGCTGGCCGGGGTCGACGGCATCGCCACCCGCAGGTTCTCCTCGGCGCACATCTGCAGGAACCGCTCGATGCGCGCGGAGGAGTGGTCGGGCCCCTGCCCCTCGTAGCCGTGGGGCAGCAGCAGCACGACGCTGGAGTTCTGCCCCCACTTCTGCTCCGAGGCCGAGATGAACTCGTCGATGACGACCTGTGCGCCGTTGACGAAATCGCCGAACTGCGCCTCCCACAGCACCAGCGACTCCGGGTTCTCCACGGAGTAGCCGTACTCGAAGCCCAGCGCCGCGAACTCCGAGAGCGAGGAGTCGTAGACGTTGAAGCGCGCCTGGTCCTCGGAGAGGTTCGCCAGCGGCGTCCAGGTCTCGCCGGTCTCGTGGTCGATGAGCACGCTGTGGCGCTGGACGAAGGTGCCGCGGCGGGTGTCCTGACCGGTCAGGCGCACCCGCCGGCCCTCCATCAGCAGCGACCCGAACGCGAGCAGCTCACCGTAGGCCCAGTCCACGCCGCCCTGGGTGGACATCTGCTGGCGCCGGGCCAGGAGCGCGCCGAGCTTGGGATGGACGGTGAAGGAGTCCGGGACGGCCCCGTGCACCTCGCCGATGCGCTCGAGCACGGAGGCGTCCACGGCGGTCTGGACCGGGCCGCGGTCGCTTCCCGAGCGCTGCGAGGCGGGCAGATCGAGACCCTGCACGCTGGAATCGGGATCGGCGTCCGACCCCGAGCGGGTGGAGGCGAACGCTTCGTCCAGGTGCTCCTGGAAGTTGCGCACCAGGCCCTCGGTCTCCTCCTCGGTGAGGTCGCCCCGTTCGATGAGCGCTTCCATGTACAGCTTGCGGGCGCTGGGCTTCTCCTTGATCAGCGAGTACATCTGCGGCTGCGTCATCGAGGGGTCGTCGCCCTCGTTGTGACCGCGGCGGCGGTAGCAGACCATGTCGATGACCACGTCGCGGTGGAACTTCTGGCGGTAGCGGAAGGCGATCTCGGCGACCCGCACGCAGGCCTCGGGATCATCGCCGTTGACGTGGAAGATCGGTAGCTGCGTCGACTTCGCGACGTCGCTGGAATAGAACGACGAGCGCGAGGAATCCGGCAGCGTCGTGAAGCCGATCTGGTTGTTGATGATCACGTGGATGGTGCCGCCGGTGCGGTATCCGCGCAGCTCCGAGAGGTTCAGCGTCTCGGTGACCACGCCCTGGCCGGCGAAGGCCGCGTCGCCGTGCAGGAGGATGGGCAGCACCGGGAACTCCCCGGGGCGCTCGAGCTGGTCCTGCTTGGCCCGCGTGATGCCCTCGAGAACGGGATTGACCGCCTCCAGGTGCGAGGGGTTCGCCGCGAGATACACCTTGGTCGGCTCCCCGTCGTGGGAGGTGTAGGTGCCCTCGGTGCCCAGGTGGTACTTCACGTCGCCGGAGCCCATGGTCTGGCCGTAGTTGCCCTCGAACTCCTGGAAGATCTGTCCGTAGCTCTTGCCGGCCAGGTTCGCGAGCACGTTGAGGCGACCACGGTGGGGCATCCCGATGCAGACCTCGTCGACGTCGTCGTGCGCGGCGCCGTGCAGCACCGCGTCGAGCATCGGGATCACGGACTCCCCGCCCTCGAGCGAGAACCGCTTCTGGCCGACGAACTTGGTCTGCAGGAAGGTCTCGAACGCCTCGGCGGCGTTGAGGCGCTCCATGATGTGGGTGTGCTCGACCTTGTCGAACGGCCGGCGCGGAGTCTCCATCTCCCGCTGCAGCCAGGCGCGCTCCTCCGGATCGGAGATATGCATGTACTCCACACCGATGGTGCGGCAGTACGCGTCGCGCAGGACCCCGAGGATCTCGCGCAGAGTCATCTCGTCCTTGCCGCCCAGCCCGCGGGTGGGGAAGATGCGGTCGAGGTCCCACAGCGTCAGCCCGTACGTCTCGACGTCGAGATCCGGGTGGGTGCGGATCTTGTACTGCAGCGGATCGGTGTCCGCCATCAGATGGCCGCGCACACGGTAGGAGTGGATCAGGTCCATGACCCGCGCGAGACGCTCGGACTTGGAATCCTTGAACGGATTGTCCGGCACCCAGCGGATCGGCTGGTAGGGGAGCCGCAGGGAGGCGAAGACGCGGTCGTAGAAGCCGTCCTTGCCCAGGAGCTTGTCACCCATGAGCTTGAGGAACTCGCCGGAGGCGGCGCCCTGGATGATCCGGTGGTCGTAGGTGGAGGTCAGCGTCATGACCTTCGAGACCGCGAGGTCCGCGAGGGTTGCCGGGCTGGCTCCCTGGAACTGGGCGGGGTAGTCCATCGCGCCGACGCCGACGATCGTGCCCTGGCCCTGCATGAGCCGCGGGATGGAATGGACGGTGCCGATGCCGCCGGGGTTCGTCAGCGACACCGTGGTGTGCGAGAAGTCCTCCATGGTCAGCTTGCCGGCGCGGGCCTTGCGCACCACTTCCTCGTAGGCCTTCCAGAAGCCGAGGAAGTCGAAGCGCTGGGCGGCCTTGATGTTCGGCACGACCAGGCCGCGCGAGCCGTCGGGGCGAGGCATGTCGATGGCGAGGCCGAAGTTGACGTCCTCGCGCTTCAGCAGCAGCGGCTTGCCCTTCTCATCGACATCGAACCCGTTGTTCATGTCGTTGACCTCGGTGATGGCCTCGACCATCGCCCAGCCGATGAGGTGGGTGAAGGAGACCTTGCCGGCGCGGTTGCGCTTGAGGTGGTTGTTGATCACGACGCGGTTGTCGAACAGCAGCTTCACCGGCACGTCGCGCACGGAGGTCGCGGTCGGCACCCCGAGCGACTCGTCCATGTTGCGCACGACGGCAGCGGCCGGGCCGCGCAGCTTGACCCGCTCCGGCTCCTGCAGCTCGACCACGGGGATCTGCGCGGTGGTGGTGGGGATCTTGGCCGGGCGGTCCGACGTGGTCGAGACGGCGGGCTTCTTCTGTTCGTCCTTCGCGGATGCGTCGTTCACGGGAGCAGATTCCTTCGCGGACTGAGAGGGTGCCGCGTTGCTCGCGGCAGGAGGAGTGGGAGCGTCGGAGGAGGGGGCGTCGGACGGCGGGGAGCTCTCGGCCTCGTCGGCCTGCCGGGGCTGCTGCTCGGCCTCGCCGGTCGGCGTCCGCTCGTCGGCCTCTTTCGAGGGGGACGAGTCGGTCTCCTCCGGCGCGCCGGAGGAAGCCTCCGGGGCGGGGTCCGGTGATGTCTCTGCTCGGTGGGAGGAGAAGTACTCCGCCCAACTGGGGTCGACGCTCGAGGGATCTTGCTGCCACTGCTCGCGGAGTGCGTCCACGAGCCATTGATTCGGACCGAACTCCGAGGTCCCGGAGTCCTGTGTCTGCTGTGACACTCTGAGATCGCCAGCCTTCTCACAGTCGAGTGATGCGGATATTGACAGCCTAACGGAGCAGGGCCGATGGATTGGGCCGCTCGCGCGGTCTGCGGGAGATTGACCGCCTGGTCGTGGGTGACATCACGTCGGCGGTCCGACCCGCGGCAGGACCACCCGGATCAGGGACGAGCGGCCGTCCTCGGCGACCTCGGTGCGCGGGTCGTCGAGCACCTCGATCGTGCCGCCGTGGAGCCCGACGGCCCACCGTGCGATCGCCAGTCCCAGGCCGGTGCCGCCGGAGCTGTCCGCGTAGCCGCCGCGCTGGAACCGCTCGAACACGCGCGAGCGGTCCTCGCGGGCGATGCCCGGTCCTTCGTCGTGCACGTCGATCCGCACGCCGGCGTCGTCGCCGGTGGGCGCTGCGCGGATGTGGATGCGTCCGCCGGCGGGGGAGTGCCGCGCCGCGTTCTCGAGGAGGTTGTGGATCACCTGGTGGATGCGAGCGGCATCGGCGGTGACGGTCAGATCCGGCGGCTCGACGTCGACGATCCAGCGCGCGTCACGGCCTCCGGTGGCCAGCGCCGCCGAGTCGACCACTTCGTGCAGGAACGGGGTGAGCTCGATGTCCTCGAGATCGAGGTCGACGACGCCGGCGTCCAGCCGCGAGAGGTCCAGCAGCTGGTCGACCAGGAGGGAGAGGCGCTCGGTCTCGGTGAGCGCGACCGACAGCGCGGCCGGGTCCGGCTCGGTGACTCCGTCCACGATGTTCTCGAGCTGAGCGCGGAGCCCGGCGACGGGGGTGCGCAGCTCGTGGGAGACGTTCGCGACCAGGTCCCGCCGCATCCGGTCGGTCTCCTCCAGCTCCGAGGCCATGGTGGAGAAGGCCGAGGCCAGCTGCCCCACCTCGTCCCGGCTGGTGGCGCGGATGCGCTGGGTGTAGTCGCCGCGGGCCATGGCCCGGGCGGCGGCGGTCATCTCCCGCAGCGGGGACGTCATGCCGCGGGCCAGCAGCTGGGTGACGACCAGAGCCGCGATCACGACCAGCGGGATGGCCAGCAGCGGCTCGATGCCGGCCCGGATGCTGACCTGGGTCAGCAGCGCGGCGGCGGTGACGACCACGCCCACCAGGACCCCGAGCTTGACCTTGAAGGACCGGAAGCTGTCCAGCGGGCGCACATCCAGCCGGTCCGGCACGCGTCTGCGCTGCGGGTGCGCGGAGCCCGGGTCCGCGCCGTCGTGCTCGGAGCTCACGATGCCGGGTGCGACTCGTCAGGTCCGGACTCGTCGGCCGGGTCCGCGGCGGCTGAGTTCTGGTCCCGGTCGTCCTCGGCGTCACCGCCGTCCGGATCCTCCTCGTCGTCCGGGATCTCCAGCGCGTAGCCGACGCCGTGGACCGTGCGGACCAGATCGGCGCCGAGCTTTCGCCGCAGCGCCTTGACGTGGGAGTCGACCGTCCGCGTGCCGGTGGCATCGACCCAGTCCCATACGTCGGCCAGGAGCTGCTCGCGGGTCAGCACCGTGCCCGGGGCGTTGGCCAGGCACAGCAGCAGGTCGAACTCGGTGGGCGTGAGGTGGGCGGGCACGCCCGCCCGCATCACGCGGCGGCCGGCCCGGTCGATGACGAGGTCGCCGAACTGCAGGGCGACCTGCTGCTCGCTCTCCGTGGTCGCCGGCGCCGCGGCGCGGCGCACCCGTCGCAGCAGAGCCTTCAGACGGGCGGCGAGCTCGCGCATGGAGAATGGCTTGGTCATGTAGTCGTCCGCGCCCACGCCGAGACCGACGAGCATGTCGGTCTCGTCGTCCCGGGCGGTGAGCATGAGCACCGGGACGGGTTCGTCGGCCTGGATGCGCCGGCACACCTCGAGGCCGTCGAAGCCGGGCAGCATGACGTCCAGGACCACCACGTCCGGGCGCACCTCGGCGACCGTGCGCACGCCCGAGGGGCCGTCGAAGGCGGTGGAGACCTCCCAGCCCTCCGCGGTGAGGCGGTCGGCGATGGCGCGGGTGATCGTCATCTCGTCCTCGATCACCACCACGCGCACGGGCGAGGAGGGAGCGGATGATGCCTGGTCCGGGGTCGACATGGCGCCACTGTAGACCGCAGCGCCTGAATCCTCGGGAATCCTCGGGAATCCTCGGGGATCCTCGGGCATCGGAATCCTCCGGCATCCGCGCGAGAGGCGTCGCTGCCCTGCGGTGCTCCGCCCCACTCGTGGCGGGCCCGCCCCGTCAAGCGCCGGCAACCTTTGGGGCGTGAGGGCAAAAACTTGGCAATGACCCGGTTGACCTAGCCGTCCACGCCCAGGTCCGACCGTAGATTGACGGCGGTTGTTCGGCGACGCGTACTTCCCCTGTCCGGCGTCGCGCTCGGACAGACGCAGGAACCCGGAATGTGCAGTCGTACTGGAAGCAGGTCGAGATACGTGGCGAATCATCGCGCTGACGGACGCGCCACGGTGCGCAAGCACCGTGCCATCGGAGGAACTCATCGCGACGCGACCCTCCCCGCCGGTGTGGTGAAGGTCAGCGTGCTCGGAGCACTCGCGACCGCCACGATCGCCGCACCGCTGGCCGCTGCCGCGGCCGGGGTCGACGAGGACATGCCCCAGAGCGCGTCCCAGGCGTCTGAGTCCGGCTCCCGGGGCCAGGGTGACTCCGCGAAGCAGGCCGGCCCCGCCGCCGAGGTCCCGCCCGTCGCCCTCCCGGTCGCCGAGGCCGCCGGCTCTGCACAGCAGGCCGCGGCCGAGACCCGTGCGGACGAGGACAGCGCCAGCCGGAGCGAGGAGCGCACCGCTCCCGCCGAGGAGGACGCCGCGTCCGAGGAGCCCGCAGAGGATCTCGGCATCGAGGTGGAGCTCCCCGAGCCCGAACCCGCGGTGAGCGAGAGCTCCGCCGGGGCAGCCGGCAGCAGCGGGTACGTCCGTCCCGTCAGCGGCCCCATCACCTCCGGCTTCGGCGGTCGCATGCACCCCGTGCTGGGCTACTTCAAGGGCCACGACGGCGTCGACTTCGGTGCCAGCTGCGGCACCCCGGTCCACGCCGCGAAGGGCGGGACCGTCGTCGCCGTCGAGTACCACCACGCCTCCGGCAACCGCGTGAAGATCGACCACGGCAACGGGGTCATCACCGGCTACTACCACCTGCAGGGCTTCAACACCTCTGTCGGTGCCACGGTCGAGGCCGGCGAGGTCGTCGGCTACGTCGGCACCACCGGGCGCTCCACCGGCTGCCATCTCCACTTCGCGAAGATGGACGAGGCGGGCAACTACTCCAACCCGATGTCGCTGCTGCAGTGAGCCGCACCCCGGTCGTCCTCGGCGTCGAGTCGTCCTGCGACGAGACCGGATTCGGGATCGTCTCCGACGGCGTCCTGCTCGGTCAGGGCCTCGCCTCCAGCGCCTCCCAGCACGCCGAGTTCGGGGGAGTGGTCCCCGAGATCGCCGCCCGCGCCCACCTGGACGCCGCGGTCCCCACCCTGCGCATCGCCCTCGCCGACTCCGGTGTCGAGGCCGAGGACATCACCCACGTCGCCGTCACCTCCGGACCCGGGCTGGCCACCGCCGTCCACGTCGGCCTCGCCGCCGCGAAGTCCGTCGCCTGGGCCCTGGACAAGCCGCTGTTCGGCGTCCACCACCTGGCCGGTCACGCCGCCGCGGACACCCTCGAGCACGGGCCGCTGCCGGAGCGCAGCATCATCCTCATCGTCTCCGGCGGCCACACGTCGATCCTCGCCGTCGGCGATCTCGTGCGCGACCCGATCGAGCATCTCGGCGACACCCTCGACGACGCCGCCGGTGAAGCCTTCGACAAGGTCTCCCGGCTGCTCGGCCTGGGCTACCCCGGCGGGCCCGCCATCTCGCGCGCCGCGGCAGGCGGCGACCCGGGTGCCTTCTCCTTCCCCCGCGCCCTGCTGCGCCCCGGCGATGCGCCCTTCACGTTCTCCTTCTCGGGTCTCAAGACGGCCGTGGCGCGCACGGTCGAGACCCTCGAGCGCGCCGGTGAGCCGGTGCCGGTCGCCGATATCGCCGCCTCCTTCGAACAGGCCGTGGTGGATGTGCTGGTGACCAAGTCGCTGCGCGCCGTCCGCGAGCGGGAGCTGGACACCCTGGTCATCGTCGGCGGCGTGGCCGCGAACGCACGCCTGCGGTCCGTGGCGCAGGAGCGCTGCGATGCGGCGGGCGTCGAGCTGCGGATCCCGCCGCCGCGGCTGTGCACCGACAACGGCGCCATGATCGCCGCCGTCGGGGACCTGCTGGTCCGCTCCGGCGCCGACCCCAGCGGGCTGCGCATCGCCGCGGATCCGTCCGCGGTCCTGCACGGGGCCCAGCTGCCGCTGCCGCGGTGAGGTCCCTCTCACACCGGCGCCGCCTGCCCGGCACGGATGGTCATCCCGGCGCGTGGTGTTGCTAGACTTCCGTGGTCGGCCCGCGTAGCTCAGTGGATAGAGCGTCTGCCTCCGGAGCAGAAGGTCGTAGGTTCGAATCCTGTCGCGGGCACTGACACCCGGAGCCGGGGCACCGTCAGCACGGTGCCCCGGCTCTCTCATGTGACGAGGTTGCGCATCTCCACGCGACGCTCAGGCGCGAAGGGGGGGGGGGGGGGGCCCCCCCCCCCCCCCCCCCCCCCCCCCCGCCCCCCCCCCCCCCCCCCCCCCCCCCCCCCCCCCCCCCCCCCCCCCCCCCCCCCGATTCCGGAGTCGAGGCCGAGGACATCACCCACGTCGCCGTCACCTCCGGACCCGGGCTGGCCACCGCCGTCCACGTCGGCCTCGCCGCCGCGAAGTCCGTCGCCTGGGCCCTGGACAAGCCGCTGTTCGG
>NZ_JBZXYT010000035.1:0-36423 GCF_059391765.1 Brachybacterium sp. SYSU DS0246
TTCTTCTCCTGTGAGATCTCCACATCCACTCGCAGCGCCGTGGGGGCGAACTGGGTGACCTTGTCGAGCTTGTCGGTGAGATGGCGACGGAAACGATCCGGGACGTCCATGTGACGTCCGACGACATTGATCTCCATGAGATGTTCTCCTCCAATCCGGGTGCGGCCGCTCTGAGCCCGGCCGCAGTGGCTCGTCGGCTGGGGTGCGCACCTCCTGAGAGAGAGGGACTCGTCATCCTGTGACGAGACGCACCAGCATGCCACGTTTTGCTCGACGTTTCCTGGCCTTGCGCCCCTGGGACGTAATAAATCCCGGCGTGCGCTGCATGGGGTCCGTGCGGATCCGCCGTGTTCCCGCAGGAGAACGCGGCCATCGCTTCACGGTGCTGCGCCCGGCGGCACGGCCGGTGCCGGAACTCGCGCCGAGGCGATGACCACGGCGCCGAGCACCCTCGCCCCCGCCTCGGTCAGCGCCTCGTGCATCCCGCGCAGGGTCGCGCCGGTGGTGACGATGTCGTCGACGATCACCACCGGGGCGGGGTCCTCCCCGGCGCGCCGGGCCGCCGCCGGGGACAGCCGGATCCGACGGGTACGGCGCTGCCGGGCTCCCTGCCCCTCCTGGCCGGTGGTGGGAACTGCTCGCAGCAGCCGGGCCCGGCCCGCGCCCAGCCGCGCCAGGTCCCGGGCCAGCTCGCCGGTGTGATCCTCGCCCCGGCGCAGCCGGGCGCTGCGGCGCGAGGGCACCGGCACCAGCAGGGGGCGCCTCACCCGCGCCTCCGCGGCCAGGGTGGTGACCGCCGGGGCGAGGGCCGGCGCGATCCGGCGGCCGAGATGGAGCATCCCGCCGTTCTTCCAGGCGAGCACCATGCGCTGCAGGTCGCCCGCATACTCCCCGAGGGCGAGCACGGGCAGCAGGCTGGTGTGGTCCACGCCGGCGGGACGGTGCGCCCCCTCCTCGCGGACGCGCGCCGCGGAGAGCTGCTGGAGAGCATCGCAGCAGGACTCGACGCGGACCGGAGGGGACTCCAGCGCCGCGGCGCAGCCCGGGCACAGCCAGGCCCCGTCCGTGCCGCACGGGCACTGCCGCGGCGCGACCAGTGCGCAGGTCTGGGCCGCGACCTCACGGATCCTCGGCAGCAGACCGCCTCTCGCATCGTCCATCTCCCGATCCCATCGCACGCCGACCCGGCGCACGAGGGGCCGGGGCCGTTCGGGGACGGACGAGCTGTGGGGAGGACAGGTGGCACGAGCCGATCAGCGGTGCCGCGCGCTGCCGAGGACGACCGACTCACCGGAGCCGCCCGCTCAGTAGAACCAGGGGTCGCGCGCCTCGAGGTCGACCGTGGTCCACCCGTCCCCGTCGTTGCGCAGCAGGGAGCCGTCGGCCGTGCCCGCCCAGATGGTCTCGCCGACGACGGTGCCGGCGATGCGGTCGGTGTCGGGTCGCAGCGACGGGAGCGGCTCGCGCCCGGTGGCGAAATCCACGATCTGAGCGCGCTGCTCGCCCGTGCCGGGGTCGGAGCCGAGCACGATGACCGCGATCTCGTCGTACCAGCTGGCCTGGGTCACGTCCGAGAGGAAGGTGCGCACCTGGACCGGTTCGGTCACCGACTGCGGGACCCCGTTGCCGTCACGGATCACCGAGCACAGGTCCAGCCGTGACCCGCCGGCGTCGGAGGAGAGCACGATCATCCGGGTGGCATCGGCGGCGACGTCGAGCTCCTGGACCTCGCGGCCGTCCAGCCACGGGGCGTCGACCTTGGCGTCGCTCTCGGGTCCGTCGGCGGACAATGCCATCAGCACGCCGGCGCTGGAGCGGGTGGAGGTCCACACGTACCCCGCGTCGTCCACCCGGGGAGGGACGAACAGGCCCCCGGTGGCAGCCTCACGCAGCGGCACGGAGCCGTCGGTCGAGGCGAGCAGCACCACCGAGGCCTCCTTGGTCAGGGCCGCGGCGAGCACCCCGTCCTGGGCGATCACCGGAGATCTCAGCGCGAGCTCGGCCAGGTCCGGAACCAGCTGGGTCGCGGGGGCGTCGGTCCCGGGATCGGCGAGCGAGATGACGCCCGTCGGACCTGCCGCGATCGGGCGGTGCCCCGGCAGAGCGCGCTCGATCCCGGCGTCCTCGCTCGGAGCGAAGTCCGCCCCGTCCCGCACCAGCCGGACCCCCGAGAGGGTGCGCAGGGAGCGCAGCGAGGACTCCAGCTGCGTCAGTGCCAGCGCTCTCCGGCCGGGAGCGAGCGAGGCCACCGCGGAGGGGACCGTGAGCTGTGCGGTGCCGTCGGCGCCGGTGGAGACCTCGGTGTCGGCCACTCCGGAATCGCCGGGCACCTCGGTGTGCACGGCTCCGTCGAGGAAATCGACCGGGCCGCCGCTGAGTCCCTCCAGCACGGCCTCCGCGCCGCGCTGGAGCGGGTACCACCGGTGGTCGGGCACGAGGTGCTGGGAACGGGCATCGATGAAGTAGAGCCGCGCCGGGGCGTACAGGGTCTCGAAGGCCGCCTCGGACAGGAAGATCCCGTCGGGCACGTCGCTGAGGCGCCACTGGTCCTCGACCAGTTCCACGCCGACCTCGATCTCCCGCGAGGTCGGTCCCGCCAGCAGGCTGCGCACGCCTTCGGAGTCCACCAGCGCGAGGACCTCGAGAACGAGCACCATCTCGGTGTCGCTGATCGCCTCGACCTCCAGCTCTCGGCTGCCGGAGTAGACGGTGATCCCGGCGGTGGGCTCCCAGACCTCGCTGAGCTCGTCGGTGAGGTACTCGCGGGCGACGGCGAAGTCGTCCTCGGATCCCACCCCGGCCTGCACGAAGCCGGAGACGACCTGCTCCGCCGTGGCGTCCGCCGGCGGCGGGAGCGCCTGGACGTAGGGGACGCCGGGCTGGGAGCGCGCGCTCAGAGGGCGACTGTCGATCGGGGACGACGTCGGGATACGGGCGCAGGCGGCCCCCAGACCGAGCACGGTCGCGGCACCTGCCGCACGCAGAATGTCGCGTCGGGCGGGGATCATCGCTCTCCTCCTGCCGTCGTGGAGCCGGGGCCCGGGCCGGGCTCGCCGGAGGGTTCGGTGAGGTCGGGGACCAGGCCGGGACCGATGAGGATCTCCCCGGTGGGTGTGCTCGAGCTGCTCTCGCGGGCGTCACGGTCGAAGGAGCGCTCCAGGCGCAGCGGGGAGCGGGCCAGGGCGCCGCCGGGCCGGCGCGGGAGGGTCAGCCGGAACACGGCTCCCTCCTCCTCCTGGCCCCAGGCCTGGAGCCAGCCTCCGTGGAGTCCGGCATCCTCGACGGAGATCGACAGCCCCAGCCCGGTCCCGCCGAGGGTCCGCGCCCGGGACGGGTCGGCGCGCCAGAAGCGGTCGAAGACGCGCTCGGCCGCCTCCGGGGAGATCCCGTGGCCGTGGTCCTGGACCACCACCGCGACCGCGTCGTCGCTGAACCCGGTCTCCACGAGCACGGGACCGCCTGCCCCGTGCTCGATCGCGTTGGTCAGCAGGTTCCGCAGGATCCGGTCCACACGCCGGGTATCGACCACGGCGTCCATCCCCTCCCCGGCCAGGCGGACGTCCAGCAGGCAGCCGCGGGCACCGGCGAGCGGCCGCACGTCATCGACGGCGCGGACCACCAGGGCGTCCAGATCCACCCGCTGCGCCTCGAGCTCGGCGGCGCCGGCATCGAAGCGGGAGATCTCCAGCAGGTCGGTCAGCAGCACCTCGAAGCGCTGGACCTGAGTCGAGAGCAGCTCCACGGTGCGCTGGAGCTCCCCGGGCAGCTCGTCGCGCTTGCCGTCCAGCACCGAGGCGGCCATCCGGATCGTGGTCAGCGGCGTGCGCAGCTCGTGGGAGACGTCGGAGACGAAGCGCTGCTGGACCCGGGAGAGCTCGGTGAGGTCCTCGACCTTCGACTCCAGGCTGCGGGCCATGTCGTTGAACGACTCCCCGACCCTGGCCAGCTCGTCCGCGCCGGCGACCTCGACGCGGCTGGTCAGGTCCCCTCCGGCCAGTCGCTCCGCGGCTCCCGCTGCCCGCTTCAGCGGTGTGGTCACCATGCGGGCGACCACGATCGCGATGCCGACGATCAGGGCGAGCAGCACGGCCCCGCCGCCGAGGATCACGCGCTGGACGAAGGCGAGGGTGTCCTGCTCCTCCTGCAGGGAGTAGACCAGGTAGAGGTCGTAGGATCCGACGCCGGGCACGAGGACCCGGGTGCCCACCAGCAGGGCCGGCTCGGTGTTGCCCTCGCTGTCCTCGCGGCCGATCGATCGCCACGAGACGGCGTCGGGCTGATCGGCGATGGCGGCGGTGAAGTCCTCATCGACCTCGTCGAACAGTGTTCGGTCCGAGGAGGCGACGGGGAAGGCGACCCCGGAGGTCTGCACCGGGACCAGCGCCACCTCGCGGCGGTCCCCGCCGCCCTGGCCGCCCGCGGTCTGGACGAAGGCGTTCGCCGCATCCTGCTGCTGGGTGCTGGTGGCGCCGGAGAGCTGCCCCAGGGTCTCGGTGAGGTCGCGGCGGACCTCCACCGTCTCCTCGAGGACGCGGTCGCGGCGCTGCTCGTAGAGGCCGTCGGCGATGACGGAGGAGAGGTAGGCGCCGACGGCGAGCATCGAGACGATCGACAGCAGCGTGGTCACCAGCACGACGCGCAGCGCGAGCGGCCAGCTGCGCGGATCCGCCGCGCGCGTCGCCGGTGCGGCCCGGGTGATCACGGATCCTCCGGCGATGTCAGGACACGCCCCCGGCGCGGTAACCGACGCCGCGCACGGTCACCACGATGCGCGGGTTCTCGGGGTCGTGCTCGACCTTGGAGCGCAGCCGCTGGACGTGCACGTTGACCAGTCGGGTGTCCGCGCTGTGCCGGTATCCCCACACGTCGCGCAGCAGCACGTCACGGGTGAAGACCTGCCACGGCTTGCGGGCGAGCTGGGTGAGCAGATCGAACTCCAGCGGCGTCAGCGAGATCAGCTCATCGCCCCGGCGCACCTCGTGCCCGTCGACGTCGATGACGAGGTCGCCGATGCTCAGCTGCTCCGTGGTGGGCGGCTCGACCCGGCGCACCCGCGCCTTGATGCGGGCGACCAGCTCCTCGGGCTCGAAGGGCTTGGTGAGGTAGTCGTCGGCGCCGGCCTCGAGGCCCTCGACGACGTCGGCGGTGTCGGTGCGCGCGGTGAGCATGATGATCGGCACCCCGGAGTCCCGGCGCAGCCGCCGGCACACCTCGATCCCGTCCATCCCGGGGAGCATGAGGTCGAGCAGGACGAGGTCGGGGCGAAGTCGCGGGAACGTCTCCAGTGCGGAGGCGCCGTCGGGGGAGGTCGCGACCTCGTAGCCCTTGCCGCGCAGAACGATGCCGACCATCTCGGCGATCGCCTGATCGTCGTCGACCACGAGGATCCGTGAAGGCGTCGTCATGCGCCTCATTGTGCCACCGCACGACACATGGTCATCGACGTTCGTCGGATCGGGTACCGGGCCGGGAGTCCGTAAGTTGTCCTGCGAGGGCCCAGGAGAGAGCCCAGGACGGCACCAGCAGCAGGAGGAACCGATGAGCACCGGATGGACCGCACCGGGAACGAGCGGGAGCTCCGATCAGCCCGGCCCCGGAGCCCCGGAGACCTCCGAGGACGCTTCTCACGAGGTGCCCGGGGGCGCGAACGGCGAGGCGGGCCACCCTGGGGGACCACGGCGGGAGCTGGCCGAGAACGTCCCGCTGTTCCCGCTGCGGCCTCTCAGCCTCGGCGAGGTGTTCGGCGCCGCCGTGCGGATCTACCGGCTGCGCGCGAAGACCGTCCTCGGGCTCGCAGCGGCCGTCTACGGCGTCGCGTTCGCTCTGACGACGGTCCTGACCGGGGCGGGGATGGTTCCGTTCATCGGTGAGATGCAGGCCACCATGGACAACCCGGATGCGGCGCCCATCGGGCCGGATGCCTCGGATCTCGTCCTGACCGTCGTCTCCTCGGCGATCTCCGGGATCATCTCGATGTTCGCCGCGTCCCTGGTCACCGTGGCCCTGACCCGCGTCGCGATCGGCGAGGCCACCGGTGAGCCCGTCTCCGGCTCGCAGATGTGGTCCACCGCCCGGCGCCTGGCCGTGCCGGCGATAGCCATCAGCGCACTGATCGCCGTGGCCTCGGTTCTCGCTTTCTCCGTGCCGTTGGCGCTCGGCGCGCTGCCGGTGCTGCTGGTGCAGGAGGCCGGCGTCGTCACGATCGGCGCGGTCCTGCTCGGGCTGGCCCTCGGCGTGCTGGCCATGATCTGGATCTGGGCCCGCACGATCCTTGCCGTCCCGGCACTGGTGGTGGAGGACGCCGGGATCCTGGGGTCACTGCGTCGCAGCTTCGCCATGACCCGGGGGCGCCGGCTGTGGCGGGTGCTGGGGACGGGTGCGCTGCTCTACCTCGTCTACACCATCGCCCTGCAGGTCGTCGCCGGCGTGTTCGGGTTCGTCGGCGGCATCGTCTACGTCGCGATCCTCCTGGGCAGCTCGATGCAGGCGCTCGTGGTCGCCATGACCGTGCTCACACTCATCACCATGCTCGGCAGCTACATCGCGACGTTCCTGCTGGCGCCGTTCCTCTCGGCCGGGTTCGCGGCGGTCTACGCCGACAACCGCATGCGGCACGAGGCGTGGGACGTCGAGCTGACGCGGCGCTCGCGGGAGAACTGGGACACCGGCGGCATGCGATGAACCCTGCCGGCCCCCCGCCCCTGGACCCGGACGAGGCCCGCTCCCGCATCCTCGAGGAGCTGTCCAAATCCGAGTACGACGACTCCCCCGGCTTCGTCAGCTGGCTGCTCGGCGTGATCGAGCGGTGGCTGACGAACCTCGTCGACGGCATCGACGGCTCCTCCGCCGCCCAGGCCGGTCTCGCCGTCGCCGTGGCTCTCGCCCTGCTGCTGGCGGCGTTCCTGGTGCTGCGGCGCACCGGGCTGATCCGCCGCAGCCATACCCTCGCCGTCCCCGCGGGACTCGATGCGCAGCCGGTGCTCAGCGCCTCGGAGCTGCGCGCGTCGGCCCGCTCCGCCATCGATGCGGGCCGGACGGACGACGGCACGGTGCTCGCCCTGCGCGCGCTCGTGCGCGATCTCGACGAGCGCACCCTGCTGGACGTGGCCGCCGGGATGACGGCGCACGAGGCCGCGAACCGCGCCGCCCAGTCCTTCCCCGACCTTCGCGGCCGCCTGCTGCGCGGGGCCGATGCCTTCGACACCGCCGCCTACTCCCACCGCGCGACGTCGCCGAAGCAGGCCGACGACCTGCTGCGTCTGGCCGAATACATCTCCGAGTCGACCCCCGACCTGTCGGCCGCCGACGAACGAGCCGCCTCATGAGCTCGCCGACCGCTCCCCGTCCCGAGGCAGGGCGCCGCCGCCCCTGGCTCATCGTGCTCGTGACGCTCGCGGTGGTCGCCGCGGTGGTGGCCTCCATCGCCCGCGGCATCTACCGCGACGGACCGCTGGAGCCCGATGCGCCCACCGGACAGGGCTCGAAGGCCGTGGTCCAGGTGCTCGGAGATCTCGGCGTCGACGTGCAGGTCGAACGTCTCACGGCCGATGCCGCCGACTCCCTCCGGGCCGGCCGCACGGTGCTGGTCGCGGCCCCGAACAGCCTCACCGCCGAGCAGCTCGACGCCCTGGCCGAGGCCCACGAGGACGGGGGCGGCCGCATGGTGCTGGTGCAGCCGGACGAGATGACGCTGTCGTCCCTGAGCACGGAGATCAGTCCCGCAGGCGCCCTCCGCAGCCCCACCGAGCTGGAGGCCGGTGCCGGCTGCGGAGATCTCGCCCACGGGGCGCGCCAGCTGCGGGTGCCCGGTGAGGACGGGCTGCGGGGGCGCTCCACCCTGTACCGCGCCGGTGAGGGGGGCGAGAACTGCTTCCTCTCCGGTGACGGGGCCCTGGTGGTGGGCGAGGACCGTCTTCTGGTCCTCGGCAGCGCGGATCTGCTGACCAACGACGGCGTCGGCGAGGCCGACAACTCCGCCGTCGTCCTCAATGCTCTCGGCGATTCCGGCGAGCTGAGCTGGTACCTGCCCTCGGCCAGCGACCCGATGAACTCGGGCGCGCAGAGCATCCTGACGTACCTGCCCGACTGGGCCGGTCCGCTGGCACTGTGGATCCTCGTAGCCGGCACGATCGCGCTGCTCGCGCTGGGCAGGCGCTTCGGCCCCGTGGTGGTCGAGCCCCTGCCGGTCACGGTCCGCCCCCAGGAGCTGGTCCTGGGACGGGCCCGCCTGCTGCAGCAGGCCGAAGCGCGGGACGCGGCCGCGACGGCATTGCGCTCGGCGGCCTCGACCCGGCTCGCTGATCGCCTCGGCCTGCGCCGCGAATCCGCTCTGGACGGCCTGATCGCGGCACTCGCGTCCCATGTCGACCGCACCCCCGAGCAGCTGCGGACGCTGCTCGGCCCCACCCCTGTCACCAGCGACCAGGACCTCGTGCGCCTCGCCCAGGACCTGGACAGTCTCGAGAAGGAGATCGACCGATGACCGACCCCACCCCCGCCGCAGCGCACCCGCCCCGGACTGCAGACGCAGGTCCCACCACCGGCCCCGCCGTCGACGTGGACACCCGCGGTCAGCTGCAGGGTCTGGCCACCGAGATCCACAAGGGCGTCGTCGGGCAGGAAGCGGCCGTGACCAGCCTCGTCGTCGCTCTCCTGTGCCGTGGGCACGTGCTCCTCGAAGGCGTGCCCGGGGTCGCGAAGACGCTCCTGGTGCGGTCCCTGGCCGCCGCTCTCGACGTGCGGATGCGTCGCGTCCAGTTCACGCCGGACATGATGCCCGGCGACATCACCGGGTCCCTGATCTACGACAACACCACCAGCGACCTCGTCTTCCGTGAGGGCCCGGTGTTCACCAACCTGCTGCTGGCCGACGAGGTCAACCGCACTCCCCCGAAGACCCAGTCGGCGCTGCTGGAGGCCATGGAGGAGCGGCAGGTGACCGTGGACGGGGCGAGCCGTCCGCTGCCGGACCCGTTCCTGGTCATCGCCACCCAGAACCCCATCGAGTTCGACGGCACCTATGCCCTGCCGGAGGCGCAGCTGGACCGGTTCCTGCTCAAGGCCGTGATGCCGCTGCCCGAGCGCGACGACGAGATCGACGTGCTGCGCCGCCACGCGGAGGGCTTCGACATCAGCGACCTCGCCGCGATGGGACTGGGCCCCGTGGTCGATGTGCCGTCCCTGCACCGTGCCCAGCAGGACGTCGCCCGCGTCGTCGCGGAGGATCAGGTCGTCCAGTACATCGTCGACGTGTGCCGTGCCACCCGCCGCTCGCCCAGTCTCTCGCTCGGTGTCTCCCCCCGCGGCGCGATCGCCCTGCTGCGCACCGCGCGCGCCTGGGCCTACCTCGCCGGCCGTGACTTCATCACCCCCGACGACGTCAAGACCATGGCCCCGGCCACGCTCTCCCACCGCGTCCGCCTGACCACCGAGTCCGAGCTGGAGGGAACCCAGGTCGAGTCCGTGCTCGCCGCGACCCTCGCCTCCGTCCCGGTGCCCCGCTGAGGGACGCGTCGATGAGGATCTCGCTGACCCCGCGCGCGGCGCTGCTGGCGCTGCTCGCTCTGCCCGTCATCGTCCTGTGGCCGATCTGGTGGGTGCTGCTGGTGCTGCTGGGGCTGTGGGCGCTGGTGGTTCTCGCCGATGCGTTCGCCGCCCCGCGTCCGGGGGCGATCCGGGTGCGCCGCGAGGCCCCGCTGCAGGTACGGCTGGGCGGAGAGACCTCCGGTCGGCTGCTGCTGACCAATCCCACCGGCCGCACCGCGGACCTGGAGGTGCGCGACGCCTGGAATCCGACGGCCGGGCTCGACCGGCAGCGCTCCGCACTGCGCATCCCCGCCCGGGAGCGGCGCGCCCTCACCCAGTCGTTCACACCCACCCGTCGCGGCGAGCACAGCTCCCGCGCGCTGCTGGTCGCCTCGTGCGGCCCGCTCGGCCTCGCTCGCCGCACGGCGCGGGTCGATGCCCCGGGCAGGATGCTGGCCCTGCATCCCTTCGGCTCCCGGCGGCACCTGCCCTCGCGGGTGCAGCGGCTGCGCGAGATCGAGGGTCTCGCGGCCGTCCATCAGCGCGGTCAGGGCACGGAGTTCGACTCCCTCCGGGACTTCGTGGACGGCGACGACGTGCGCTCGATCGACTGGCGCGCGACCGCCCGCCGGCGCAGCGTCGTGGTGCGCACGTGGCGCCCGGAGCGGGACCGCCACGTGCTGATCGTCGTGGACACCTCCCGGACCTCGGCGAGCCGTCTGGGCGACTCGACCCGCCTGGACGCGGCCTTCGACGCCGCACTGCTGCTGACCGCGCTCGCCGGCCAGGCCGGAGACCGGGTCGACCTGATGTGCATCGATCGCATCACCCACGTCTCGGTGCTGGGCGCGAACCGCACCCGGGTGCTGAACGACATGGTCACCGCCACCGCGGCCGTGCACCCGGCGCTGGTCGAGACCGACTGGGAACGCGCCGCCCGCGCCATCTCGGAGCGCTCGCGGCGCGGTGCGCTGGTGGTCCTGGTGACCCCGGTCGAGGCGTCCGTCGTGCACACCGGTCTGCTGCCGGTCGCAGCCCGGATCGCCCGGGACCATCCGCTGTTGGTGGCCTCCGTCGCCGATCCCGCCCTGGAGGCGCTCGCCGCCGGCCGCGGAGACGTCGAAGCGGTCTACAGCGCTGCCGCCGCCGAGCAGGCCCGGGCCGAGCGCGCCGGGGTCGCCCGCGCGCTGGAACGGGTCGGTGCCCATGTGGCCGACGCTCCGCCCGACCGGGCCCCGCAGGCGCTCGCGGACGCCTATCTCGCCCTCAAGGCCGCCGGGCGTCTCTGAGCGCCGGGCGATCCCCTCAGCCGGCGGTGGCGACGTGGTCGCCCACCATCTCCTGCGGGAGGTCGCCGGTGACGCCCTGACGGTGCACCTGCCGGCCGCGGCCGAACATGACCACGAGGAAGGCGAGCCAGGCGAGGACCCCGATGGCGATGCGCACCGCGGGCGGCAGCGAGCTCGGCGTCACGAAGGCCTCGATCACTCCGGAGACCAGGAGCACCGGGACCAGCCCGATCGCGACGGTCACCAGGGCGCGCGCGGCGCGGGACAGCGCCCAGAGCCGTGGCAGCGGCCCGGGCCGCACCCAGGCCCAGAACGTCCGCAACCCGGCCCCGGCCCCGACCAGCACGGCGGTGATCTCGAGCAGACCGTGGGGCAGCAGGAACACGAAGAACGTGCCCAGCCCGTCGTAGGCGCCCATGACCCCGCCGGAGAGGCCCACGTTCAGACCGTTCTGGAGCAGCATGACCACGGGCCAGATGCCGGTCACGCCGAACACCACGGCCTGCACGGTGATCCAGGCGTTGTTCGTCCACACCTGGGCGGCGAAGCCCGAGGCCTCGCCCTGGAAGTAGTAGGCGACGAAGTCGTGCTCGGCCAGGTCGCGCTGATCCTCCTCGGAGATCACGAGCTCGCGAGCGGTGGCGTCCGTGCCGAAGTAGACACCGGTGACGACCGCCGCGAGCAGGAAGATCCCGGCTGCGAGCGCGACCGTCCACCGGGCCTGGTACAGGGCCGCCGGCAGGTCCTCCCAGAAGAAGCTGCGGGCGTGCTTCCACAGCGGGGTCCGAGTGCCGGTGATCCGCAGCCGGGCACGATGGACCAGCAGCGAGAGTCGCGCGGTCAGGGCCGGGTCCGGATTCGTGGAGCGCACCGTGGACAGGTGGGTGGCGGTCTCCTGGTAGAGCGAGAGCAGTTCGTCGATGCCGGCCGCGTCCAGTCTCCGGGCGCGGGTCAGCTCCCGCAGACGTTCCCACTGCGGGCGGTGCACGGCGATGAAGGCGTCGGTGTCCACGGAGTCAGCCTAGGATCCGCAGCCGCCCGGCGGCGGCCGACGAAAGTCGGAGGCCCCGCCGTCGGAAGCCGACGCTCGGCGCTCACCGGCGCGGGCCGATCCTGCCAGGATGGGGGCATGGCAACGATGGGCTCGACGGCGGCGGTACCCGCGCGCCCCGATCGGGAAGCACTGATCACCGGCGATGCCGTGCTGCTGGACCTGCGCACCGCCACGTTCGCCACGCGCATGCTCTCGGCCGCCGTCGACGGCGCGGTGCAGCTGGCGATCCTGATCGCCGGAACGGTCGCCGTGGCCTGGTCGGCCGCGCGGGCCGATCTCGATGACGGACTGGTCGCCGCCGCAGTGGTGCTGGTCTCGGTGCTGGTCTATGTGGGCTACCCGGTCCTGTGCGAGCTGCTGCTGCAGGGACGCTCCGTCGGCCGCCTCGTGATGGGCACCCGAGTGGTGCGGGACGACGGCGGCCCTGTCCACGTGCGCCAGAGCCTGCTGCGGGCCGTGATGGCGATGCTGGAGATCTGGTCCACCGCGGGCTCCCTCGCGCTGACCTGCTCGGTGATCGACCGCAGGTCACGCCGGGTGGGTGATCTGCTGGCCGGGACCATGGTGATCCAGGAGCGGATGCGGGATCTCGAGGCGAGCCGGGTGCAGGTGCCGGCCGCGCTGAGCGAGTGGGTCCGCGCGGCGGACGTCGGCCGGCTCCCCGTGACGCTGATGCAGGACATCCGCTCGTTCCTGCCGCGCGCGGCGACCATTCACCCGACCTCGCGCCGCGAGCTCTCGCGCGATCTGCTGCGGCGCACCCTGCCCCATGTCGCTCCGGCCCCGCCGCCGGGGACGGATCCGGAGGAGTTCCTGGCCGCGGTGATCGCCGAACGGTCCCGCCGGGACGAGGAGCGGCTGCGGCGCGGCCAGGAGCGTCAGCGGGAGCTGTCCGTCGAGGTCCGCGCGGTGCCGTTCTCCGCCTGAGCCGACCGGCGCGGCTCCTGCTCAGGCCGACGGAGCGTCGTGGCGACCGGCGATGAGGACCGGGATCCCGTCCTCGACGGGGTGCCGGCGCGCACATCCGGTGCACTGCAGGGCCGCGTCGACGTCTCGCAGCTCGCCTCCGCAGTCGGGGCAGCGCAGACGCGAGCGCACCCAGCTGGGCACGTCGGCTCCGCTGGCACCAGGGGGAATCTCCGACTCCGCCGGCGGCACCGACCCTCCATCGGAGTCCGCTGCGTCGGCGTCGGCCGAGGACGGGGCCGTGGTGAGGTCCTGGTCGCGGACGATCGCCAGGATCTCCTCGCGGATCCGGATCATCGTCGTCTCCAGCTCGGCCTCGACGTTCAGCCGCAGCAGCGGCTCGTTGTTCGACGAGCGCAGCGAGAACCACCAGCGGTCCTCGGGCAGGGAGCCGGGATCCCAGTGCACGGCGGTGATCCCGTCGAGGTCGTCCAGACGCGCCCCGGGCAGGTTCTCCACGTGCTCCCGTACCCGCTCCCTGACAGCGGAGGGGTCCTGGACGCGGGTGTTGATCTCGCCGCTGGAGGGATAGGGGTCGTGCTCGGCGATCAGGGCGGACAGCGGTCCGTCGCTCTCCCCCAGTGCGGCGAGCACGTGCAGGGCGGCGAGCATGCCGGAGTCGGCGAAGAAGAAGTCCCGGAAGTAGTAGTGCGCGGAGTGCTCGCCGCCGAAGACGGCATCGTGCTCGGCCATCAGGGCCTTCAGCAGCGAGTGGCCGACGGGCGAACGGACCGCTTCTCCCCCGGCCTCCAGGACGGCCTCGGCGACGTGGCGGGAGGAGACGAGATTGGCGACGACGACAGGCCGCTCCTCGCCTGCGGCACGGGCGCGGGCCACTTCGCGGCGGGCGATGAGCGCAGTGATCGCCGAGGGCGGCACGGCCGCGCCCGTCTCGTCCAGGACCACGCAGCGGTCGGCGTCGCCGTCGAAGGCGAGTCCGAGATCCGCACCGTGGGCGAGGATCGCGTCCTGCAGGTCGCGCAGCGTGCCACGGTCCAGGGGATCGGCCGGATGGTTCGGGAACGTCCCGTCGAGCTCGAAGTGGACGGGGACCACGTCGAGCTGCTCGAGGCTCTCGAGGACCGCAGGGGCGGTGAGGCCGGCCATCGCGTTGCCGGCGTCGACGGCGACCCGCAGCGGCCGGTGATCGGGCACGCTCACCAGGCCGTGCAGCGTCCCGACGTAGTCGGGCAGCGTGTCCAGCGGCTGCGTACGACCCTCTCCCCGCTCCGGGATCTCCCCCGCGGCCAGGTACGCCTCGGCGGCCCGGCGGATCTCGTCCAGGCCGGTGTCGCGGCTGAGGGGCCGGGCGCCCGGCAGGCACAGCTTGAGTCCGTTGTCGGCGGCGGGGTTGTGCGAGGCGGTGACCATGACGCCGGCTGCACGGTGCAGCCCGGAGGCGCAGTAGAGCTGGTCGGTGGAGGCGAGCCCGGCGTCACCGACGATGGCCCCGCGACGGACGGCCCCCTCGATGACCGCACGGGACAGATCCGGCGAGCTGATCCGCATGTCGTGGGCGACGATCAGCGCATCGCCGTCCAGGAAGTCGGTGAAGGCGGCGCCGAGCGCGCGGGCGACGTCCTCGCTGAGCTCCTCGCCCGCGACGCCGCGCACGTCATTGGCGGTGACCAGTGCGGAGAGGTCCGGGGCCGAGGCTGCAGGGCGCTCAGTCATCGGTGCTCCTGACGACGCGGAGGTGGCGCTCCGGCTCCTCGTCGGGCCCCGCGGTGCGATGCGTCCGAGTGCCGCTGCGCGGCGCCGGCCCCGCGCTCGGCGCGGGCTGTCCGGAGGAGGCCGGGCGCTGTCGGACCGCGTCGGCGAGGGCCACGAGATCATCGCTGACGTCGGAGCCGCCGGGCACCCGCAGCATCTCCCAGCCGCGGGGCGCGGTCATGCGGCCGGCATGCTCGCTGCAGAGGTCGTACGCGTGCGGCTCGCTGGTGCGCGACAAGGGCCCCAGCACCGCCGTCGAGTCCTCGTAGACGAAGGTCAGCGAGCTGACGGCCGGTCTCGAGCAGGAGGTCCGGGAGCATTCACGAGCAGGCACGTCCAGCAGTGTACGCAGGCGGACCGACCCTCGGGCGGCGGCGCGCCCTGACCTCCGGGCGTCGCCCGCAGGCCGTTAGAGTGCCTCCATGGATGTCGAGCCGATCCGACCCGCGGTGCCGGGACCGCGCCCGGGGCCGCGTCGCCGCGATCGCCGGGGCCGCGGCAGGCGCTGGGATCTGATCCCGCCGCATCTTCCCGGCTACCGGACCCGCCGCGAGCAGTTCGACGACCTGGTCGCCGACGCCGGGGCGGACCTCACGGAGCGCTTCCCGCGTCGCCTGGCCCATCTGCAGGTGCTGGTCGAGGAGGTGCCTCCCGCCGACGCGGCCCCGTGGGAGGACGCGACGGTGCTGCTGGGACGGGCGCTGCCGCCCACCCGCGAGCATCCGGCGCGGGTGATCGTCTACCGCCGGCCGGTCCAGACCCGCTGCGCCGGCGAGCAGGACCTGGAGCTGCTGGTGCGTCAGGTGCTCGCCGAGCAGATCGGGTCGTTGCTGAACATCGCTCCCGAGGACGTGGATCCGGGCGCCTGGAGCGAGTGACCTCGATCGGTCCCGGCTCCCCCGCCGTTCACTCCTGCAGCCGCACCGTGAGCGGGTCGCCGCCGCTGCGCGCCGTGTGCACCGGCAGGGCTGAGAGCAGCACGCCGCCGGCGCCGTCGCTCTCGCGCTGCATCCAGGTGGCATGCACGGCACCGGGAACCTCCGGCACCACGGTGAGACCGGCCGCGGACTGCCCGTCGATCTCCAGGTCGGCGGCGACGACCGAGGTCGAGCCGCCCTCGCTGACCTCGGTCCGCACCGGGTCCCCGGCGGACCCGTCCGCGGCGATCGGGATGACGGTGACCGCGGAATCCGCCGTCGCCGCCAGGGTCAGCTCCCCCGCCGCGCCCTCGGCCGGTAGGGCCGTGATGGCGTGGGACGCGATGGCCGGCGCGGAGCCGACGAGGGTGAAATCGACCGGGCTGCCCACCGTGTCCCCCGGCAGGTCCGCGCCCGTGGCGGAGGAGCGCGTGACCGCCAGCACCGGATCCGCGGAGGAGACCGAGACGGAGAAGGTGCCATCACCCAGAGACTCCAGCGGCACGCTGACGACCGCGCCCGCGGGCACCTCGACATCCTCGAGGGCGGCCTCGTCGACCGGGCCGTCGTCACCGGCGACGTCCACGGAGGCGGTGGTGTCCGCGCCCTCGGGGTTGGCGAGCACGAGGACCGGCGGGGTCCCGGCGACCTCCACACCCGGCATCACCTGCTCCTCGGCGGCGGGTGCGAGCGGCTGGAGGATCTCGGCGCCCCCGGGGGTCAGCCCGTCGCGCTCGGTCGTCTGCACGTGCATCGCCAGCGGCGCGCCGAGCGATGTGGTGCGCACGCCCACGACGTCGTGGCCACCGGCCACGGATTCCAGCAGCACCCGTTCCTCGGCGCCGGGAGCGACCACGACCTGGCTGCGGCCCTCCATCGCGGCGGGTCCGTCCTCGGTCCACACCTGCACCGAGGCCGTGGCCGGCCGCTGCGTCGGGTTGCGCAGGACCAGCGCCGAGCTGTCGCCGGTGGCGGTCGAGACCCCCAGGAACGACGCGTCCGTGGTCGGCTCGGCGCAGCGGGTCAGCGACAGGGAGCGATAGTCGCCGGCGTCGGTGGCAGTGGATTGCACGGTGTCCGCCACAGGGCGGCCACCCTGCGAGGTCGCCGCACGCACCACCGGGGAGTCCTCGATCCCGGTCACGGCCTGCACGCCTGCTCCCAGGTCCTGGGCGGCGGTCCGGTCCTGGAGGGCCGTGCCGTCGCTGCCCTCGGTGACGATGTCGGGAGCTCGCACGGAGCCGTCGTCCTCCTGCAGCGTCTCCGAAGCGCTGACCTCGCCGAACAGCAGGGAGGACTCCGGTTCCAGGGCCACGGAGGAGAGGTCCACCGTCTCGGTGGGCGGGGTGACGGCGAGATCGGCGTCCGGCCCCTCCGCGAGGAGCTCCTCGGGCAGCGTGAGCGGGCCGGGGCACTGCAGCGAGCTCCCCCCCGGCTGCGACTGCGCCTCGGCGCGGGCGAGTGTCGTCGGTTCCGGCTCCGGGGTGGCGGCGATCGCCCCCACCGCGGCGGCCAGGGGAATCAGAGCAGCCAGGGCCAGCAGCGGGCGCCAGGGACCACCGTGGGGGGCGCGGCGCGATGGAGCCGGCTCCCGGTCGGTGTGCAGATCGCTCTCAGCCATACATCTCCTCCGCGGCCCGGGGGCGCACGCGCCAGGGGATCGCGATCAGCGCGGTCAGGGCCAGCACGGCGTACAGGCCGACCTGCCAGAGCAGGCGGAAGGGCTGCTCGCGATGGATGTCGATGTCGCCGCCGGTTCCGGGCGGGACGGTGAAGCCCTGCGCCCAGCCGTCCACGACGACCGGCTCGAGCTCGGTGCCCTCGAGCGTCGCCTCCCACTGGGTGTCGTAGCGCTCGGCGAGCACCACGGTGCGTTCATCCCGGGCGGCGGGAACGGTGCCCTCGGCGCCGATCACGCCGCTGTCCAGCGCGACGGGTTCGTCTCCGCCGGTGACTCGGGCGCGGGGTGCGGAGTCGATGACCCGCCACATGCCGCCACGGGCGCCTTCGGTGACCTTCTCGAGCGTCGAGGAGGTGTCCAGGGTCCGCATCAGCTCCGCCTGCTGCTCCGGGTCGCCCTCGACGACGACATAGGCGACGGCGAGAGTGGCGGTGGCCTGCTGGACCTCGTCGCTCGCGGCCGCGTCGGCCCCGGAGGAGAGCATCTCGGCGACGGCACCCCGCAGCGCGGTGGAGCCGGGATCCTCGTCGGGGGCGTTTCCGGAGCGGACGGTCTCGACGTGCCGGGCGTCGTCGATCGCGGCGTGCTGGATGACGGTGTCGCCGCCATGGACGACCACGCTGGCGCCGACGGAGCCGTCGGCCTCCTGCTCGAGGACGAGCACCCGGGCGCGGGCGGAGGTGCGGCCCTGGTCCGCGGCGGCGGCCGGGACCTCGCCGCCCTCGACACGGTCCACGCGCAGCTGGCCGGGCAGCAGCGCGGTCCCGCCGACGACGGTGACCAGACAGACCGCGGCCACAATCGCCCCCGTGATCGAGGTCAGGAGGCGCCGGAGGCGGCCGTCACCCGGTTCCCGCCGGGCGAGGGCGTCGAAGCTCGCCGCGGCCCCGAGGCAGAGCACCAGCAGGGTCACGCTCAGCAGGCCGTGCAGCGGAGCAGTCACCAGCTGCTCGTCGCCGAGGGCGGTCGGGGTCTCGCGCGCCAGCAGGACGGTCAGCAGACCCACGGCGGCCATCAGCACGCTGAAGCGGCCGACCCGCCCCGCCTGCCCGGCCAGCAGGGGCGAGAAGATCGCGGCGAGGACGACGGGGGCGACCGGCAGCACCGGTGCCAGCAGGGCGATCGTCCCGCCCGGTCCCCCCAGCTGAGGCGCCAGTGCGTCCTGCAGGCCCGGGGCCACGGGCCACAGCGACAGCAGATCCGTCGTGGAGGCGGTGCCCGCGCGGGCCGGCATACCTCCCACGGCCAGCAGCGTGCGCGGGTGGCCCAGGTAGACAGGCAGGTACGGGGCATGCAGAGCGAGGGAGGGCAGGAGGGCCCACAGCAGACGGGCCCGGCGGCCGGGCACGCCGAGTGCGATGAGCACCAGCGCCACCGCCCCCAGGAGCACCAGCACCGGCTGGATCGCGCCGGCGACCAGCAGCAGCAGGCCGCCGATCGCGGCGGCCGAGATGCTCGCCTGCGAGACCTTGTGCGGGAGGCCGACGGCCCGGCCGATCGACAGCGCGATCAGCGGCAGCAGCATGTGCACCAGCAGCAGCGGCCACGCCCCGGCCGCCAGAGCGGCCAGCAGCGACGGCGCCACTGCCCACGCCGTGGTCAGCGCGAGCCGCGCCCCGACGGCGCGGGTCACGGCGCCGGCCGCCCACCAGGCGGCCAGCGCGCTCACGGGCACCGCGGCGAACACGACGATCTCGATGAACAGGGAACCGCCGAGCGGGAGATGACCCAGCAGGCGCACCAGCGGGTCGCCCGGCCCGCGCTCCCCCAGCCCGCCGGGGATCCAGCTGGACCAGGCGGCCTCCCACAGCGCGCCCCAGCTCTCGGGGATCGCTCGCAGCCCGGGGCCGGTGAGCTCGCCCCTGCCGAACAGGCGGCGCAGGGCGGTCAGCCCCAGCACGGTCGCGGTCAGCGCCACCACCACGGTCCACACCAGGTGGCGACCGTAGTCGGCGTCCTCGATCCCGTGACGGGTCCCGGCGACGCCCCAGGTGGTGCGTCGGATGCGGCGGATCCGGTCGTCGTCGGCGACCAGCCGGGTCCAGGTGTCGTCGAGCAGGCGCCGGGCGCCTTCACCGCGGGGCAGGTAGAGCGGGGCCAGGCGCCCGCTGGGAACGCGGGCCCGCCGACGCTCGCGAAGGCCCCGGCCCAGCACCCGGGGAGCGCTGGCGAGTGCCGCGATCCAGGCTCGCAGCTCCATCCCGGCGCGGCGCGGCGCGGAGGCGGCGACCGCCCCGGCCATCCGCAGCATCGTGCTCAGCGGCAGCACGAGCAGCATGGCCAGGGCCATGAGGAGGGAGCGATGCTTGAGGAGCACCAGGATCTGCCCGGTGCGCTGCTCCTGCAGGCGCTCCAGGCTCGGCCGCGTCGGTGCGGGGTAGAGGACTGTCGCAGCGGACTGGACCGCGACACGCTCGCCCGAGCGCCACACGCGCCGGCACAGGTCGATCTCGGCCCACGGAGCGGGCAGGTCGGGGTCCAGACCGCCCACGTCGCGCAGGGTCTGCTCGCGGATCAGCATGCCCGGCAGCGCCACGGCGAGCACGTCCTGGCGCCAGTCGGCCTGTCCCTGATCGATCTCTCCGGGGTCGACCCCGGTGATGATGCGGCCGCCGTGGGTCAGCGTGATGCCCACGTCCACGAGGGCATCGGCATGCGGGGCGGTTCCCGGCGCACTCTCGTCGTTCCGGTCGTGATCGAGCTGGTCGTGATCGAGGCGTTCCTGGCCGGGACGGTCCTGGCCGAGGCCGTCCCGGTCGGGGCCGTCGCCGTCCGGTGCCGGCCCCATAGGACGCACGCGCTTGGCCCCGACCACGCCGGTGTTGGGGGATTCGGCGGCGAATCGCAGCTGGTGCTCGAGAGCGGTCGGCCCCGGCGTGGAACCGTCGACGACGAACCACAGCCAGGACGACCAGGACTCGGAATCGGCGCCGCCCCCGAGGCCGACGCGTCGGCCAGGGCGGGAGCGGCGCGTGCGCAGCCGCTGCGGGATGCGGGCGAGGTCCTCGGCCTGCTGGGTGCGACGCTTCTCGATCGCGGTGGGGTCGACCTTGCGGGCGCGTCGCCGGGAGGGCCGGGCGGTGTCCTCGACATCTCCGGCGTCGACGTCGGCGGCGGGGGCGCGGCCCGGCTCGCGCGAGCCCCGCGAGAGCAGATCGGCGGCCTCACGCACCGCTCCCGCCGGGCCGGCGGAGGCGGATATGGTCACGACGTCGTCGACCACCCCGTCGGCGACCTGCGCGTCGAGGGCATCCTGGACGTCGTCGGAGAGATCGGAGGTGGCGACCACCACGAGGCGGTCGGCGTGCCGGGACTGGCCGGTGACGGCTTCGAGGGCTGTGCTGAGGGAGTGCGCGGTCGTCGACCCGCTCAGCAGGACGACAGCAGTGACATGAGGTTCGCTCACCGGGGAAGGATGTCAGACCACCCGGCGCTTGAGCTTGCGGCGCTCACGCTCGGACAGTCCGCCCCAGATACCGAAGCGCTCGTCGTTCTCCAGGGCGTACTCGAGGCACTCGGCGCGCACCTCGCAGGAGACGCACACCTTCTTCGCCTCACGGGTGGAGCCGCCCTTCTCGGGGAAGAACGCCTCCGGGTCGGTCTGCGCGCACAGGGCGCGCTCCTGCCATGACAGCTCGGTATCGTCGGAGTCCTGCCCGGCGAAGTCGAGCAGGGACAGCTCTGCACGCGCGTCGTCCTCGACCTGTTCCTCGTCCATCGCCACCTCTCCTTCCGCTGCTGATTGCCCACCGATGACCACCGACGGCCTGATGCGGCCTAAAATACACCCGTGTAGTTATGGCCCGTCAAGCGGCACCGGCGCGTCCCGCGGCCCGGCGGTCCCGAATCACAGAACCCGGAGGATCCCTCATCGCCACCCCGCACCCTCCGTCGCGAGCGCCGCAGCACCGACCGTCGGCCCCCGCCGGATCCTCGCCTCGCGCCCCGGGCCCCGTGCAGGTCATCCCCGTCACCGGCCTCGGGGAGATCCGGGCGGGCGAGGATCTCCCCGCCGTCCTGGCCGCCGCCGTCCGGGAGGCCGGCATCCAGGAGGGCGACGTCCTGTGCGTCTCGACGAAGATCGTCTCGAAGTCGCTCGGCCTGGCCGTCCCCGCCGCCCGGCGTGAGGCCGCCATCGAGGCCGCGGCGGTGCGGACCATCGCCCGCCGGCGCCACAGCCGCCTGGTCACCTCCGTCGTCCAGATCGCCTCGGGACCGGTGCTCGCGGCCGCCGGCGTGGACTCCTCCAACGCGCCCGAGGGCCCGCTGCTGCTGCCCGAGGACCCCGATGCGTGCGCCGCCGAGCTGCGCAGCGGACTCATCGCCGCCCTCGGCGTCCGGATCGGAGTGGTGCTGACCGACACCTCCTCGCGGGTCTGGCGGGTGGGCAGCGGCGACATCGCGCTCGGCGCCGCCGGGGTCGCCTCCCTGCAGGATCTGCGCGGCGGGGCAGACGCGGACGGGCGCCCCCTGACCGTGACCGTACGCGCCCTGGCCGACGAGCTGGCCGCCGCCGCGGATCTGGTCAAGGGCAAGGCCTCCGGGGTCCCGGCGGCGATCGTGCGCGGCGTGCCCGGCGCGACCGCTGACGACGTCCCCGCCCGCGACCTCTCACGCACCGGAGCCGACGACTGGTTCCGCCGCCCCAGCCTCGAGTCGGTGTGGGTGGCGCTGGGGCTCGCCCCGGCCCAGGAGCCGATCGCCCGCATGTCCCCGGAACCTGCCGCCGAGCGGATCGCCCGCGCCCTCGAGGTCGCTGCGCTGCCCCGGGCGGGCCGGGGGCCGCGCACGGCCACTGCCCACCTCGCCGAGGACGCCACCGCCGAGGGCGGCGGCGAGCCGCGGCGCATCCTGGTCGCTCCCGGCGGCGCCGATCCCGCAGACTGGGTCGCCGCGGGCGAACTGGCCGAACGGGTCCGCACCGCCCTCGGGGCCGAGGCCATCGCCGCGCCGCTGCCGCCCCTGACCGTCGTCGTCACCCACCCGCAGGAGGACTCCCGATGACCGTCGACCTCTCCACCCGCCTGCTGGCCGCGCTCGAGCGCGGCGGCCCCCATCCCGTCCTGGCCTGGTACGGCGAGGCGTCCCGCATCGAGCTGTCCGGGCATGTGCTGGCCAACTGGGTGATCAAGGCCGTCGGCCATCTCCACGACGAGATCGCGCTGGAGCCCGGCGACAGCGTCCTGATCGATCTGCCGCCGCACTGGAAGCGACTGGTCCTGGCCCTGGCCTCCTGGTCGCTGGGCGCCGAGGTCACGGTCGCCGACGGGCACGGCGCCGGCCCGGAGCGCACCGGGCCGCGGGTGGTGATCACCGACCGTCCCGAGTCCGAGCTCGCCGCGGATGCCGACGAGGTGCTGGCCCTGGAGCCCGTCTCCCTCGCCCCGCGCTTCTCCTCCGAGCTGCCCGCCCTCGCCCACGACTGGGTGGCGGAGGTGCGCGCCAGCTCGGACCGGCTCGGCGTGGCTCTGCCGGCCTGGAGCGGACCGGACCCGGTGGCTGCAGCAGCCGGCGACGGGACTGCGTCGACGTCGGCACCGCCCCGGCTGCTGGTGGCCGGGGACGGGCTGGAATCGGCGCCGGCCGTGCTGGCTGCCCTGCTGGCCGGGGGCGGCATCGTCGGCCCCGCCGCCGCGGTGAGCGAGCGCCAGGCGCAGGAGGAGTCGGTGACCGGCCGAGCCTGAGCCGGGCGACCCGCTCAGCCGTGTCAGCTCGCGCGGAGCGTGCGCACGGCCTCGGTGGGATCGCCGTCGTAGACGATCTCGCCCTTGCGCAGCACCACGATGCGAGAGCACAGCTTCTCGAGCATCTCGAGCTCGTGGGAGACCACGATCATCGTGCGCCCGGCCTGCTGCAGCTCGCGGATGCGCTGGAGGCACTTGCGCTGGAACGGCTCGTCCCCGACGGAGAGGATCTCGTCGACCAGGAAGATGTCCGGCTCGGTGTGCACGGCGACGGCGAACGCCAGCCGCAGGAACATGCCCGAGCTGTAGTACTTCACGTCGGTGTCGATGAACTCCTCGATCTCGCTGAAGGCCACGATGTCGTCGAACTTCGCGTCGATCTGCTCGCGGCTCATGCCCAGGATCGCACCGTTGAGATAGACGTTCTCGCGTCCCGAGAGGTCGGGGTGGAAGCCGGCGCCGACCTCGATCAGCCCCGCCACGCGGCCGCGCAGCAGGACCCGCCCGCGATCCGGGAACAGCACCCCGGAGATGGTCTTGAGCAGCGTCGACTTGCCGGAGCCGTTGAACCCGATCAGGCCCACGGTCTCCCCCGCATGGACGGTGAGGTCGACGTCGTCCAGCGCGAGGAAGGTATCGGCCAGCTTCTTGCGCTGCAGCGCGGAGAAGACCAGCTCCTTCAGCGCGCGATCATGGCGCAGCGAGAACTGCTTGGTGACGCGCTGAATGCGCACCATCTCGCGGTCGGTGGGGACGGCTGCGGAGTCGGGGATGTCCTGCACGTTCGGGCTCACGGGTCTCCTCCCTTCACAGTTCCTGGGCGAAGCGCCGCTTGGAGCGCTCGAACACGATGGTGCCGAGGACGAAGACGGCCCCTGCGATCAGCAGTCCGGCCCACCACAGCCCGTAGGGCTCCCCGGGCGTGACCAGGGTCGGATCCGTGGGCACCTTGAGCACGACGGGCTCGCTGTAGCGCCAGAACGCGGTGTGGAACAGCTCGACCACGATCGTCAGGGGGTTCAGCTGGTACAGCCACCACCAGATCGTGCCGTCGATCGATTCCTGGACCATGGAGATCCGATACAGCACCGGCGAGAGCCAGGTGGCGACCATGACCACGAGGTCCACGAAGTTCTCGACGTCCCGGAAGGCGGCGTTCAGGGCAGCGGTGATCATGCCCAGTCCCATCGTGAACACCAGCAGGGTGATCATGCCGACTCCGAAGGCGACCGCGGAGGTGAACGAGGGGATCCAGCCCATCAGCAGCGCGCCGACCACCAGCACCAGCAGCTGCGGGACGAAATGCACCAGCGCCACGATCATGCTCGACCAGGGGAACAGCTGGCTGGGCAGGTAGATCTTCGAGACCAGCGCCTGGTTGCCGGTGATCGAGCGCGTGGCGTTGCCGAACACCTCGCCGAAGAGGTTGATGACGACGATGCCGCTGAACAGGTACACGGCGTAGGCCGGGGTCCCCTTGGACAGCTGCAGGAACACCCCGAGCGCGATGTAGAACACGATGAACTGCACGGCGGGCTTCACGTAGCTCCACACCATGCCCAGCACGCTGCCGCGGTAGCGCACCCGAAGCTCCTTGCGCACCAGCAGCCGCAGCAGGAAGCGCTCGGTCAGCGGGTTCAGCCAGCCGGCGTCCTGCCCCGGCGCCCGCCACCCCTCGGCCTGCTCGGCGCGCGAGGGGACCTTCGCAGTGCGCGGTTCGACTGCGTCGTTCACGCCGTCGAGCCTCCGCTCGTCCCGGTTGTCTCCCGGCCGTCTGCGCGATCGATCTCGCGCACCGGCGCGGGGTTGTCCGCGAAGGTCTTCTCCCAGGCCTCGAAGCTGGTGATCGCCCCGCTGGCTTCCCGGTAGGCGCGCGCCAGGGCGTTCCAGCGACGGTGGAGCTCGACGTGCGCGCGGATCGCCTCGGCAAGCATCTCGCGCACCTGCTGCGGGCTGCGCTTGTACCAGGCGACCTGCGTGCCCTCGGCGTTCGAGACCAGTGCACTGTCGTAGGCCGACAGTCGCCACCACTTGGCGTCGAGGTGGGCGATCGCGGCCTGCGGGTTCTCATCGGCCCGCGGCTTGGGCGGCTTGATGAGCTGCTTGACCAGTGTCTTGGCCGTCCATGCGGGCAGCAGTACCCGGCGCGGCTCGGTGAAGGGCCGGCCCTTGCGCGGGGGCTTGTCGACGTGGACCGGCGGGTAGAGGTCCTGATCCTTCTTCGCGACCGCGTCGTCGAAGTCGGAGGCCATCGCGCGGATCTCGGGCAGCTTGGTGCCGATCGCCGGGTGCAGGGCGCCGGGGCCCTCGAGCACGTCCCGCTGAGCCATGAGGCGGCCGGCCTCGGTGTAGTACTGCATGGAGATCAGGTGCTTGACGTCCATGAACTGCGATTCCTTGATCACGCGGCCGCCACGCTCGTACGGCGAGTGCAGCAGGGCCGTGATCAGGCGGTTGCGCTCGTGGAAGTAGGCCTGCCAGCCGACGAGGTCGTCCTTGTCGACCCAGCTCATGTGCCACACGCCGGCGCCGGGCAGCGAGACCGTGGGGTATCCGGCCTTCTTGGCCCGCAGTCCGTACTCCGCGTCATCCCACTTGATGAACACCGGCAGGCTGAGCCCGATCGCGCGCACCGTCTCGGTGGGGATCAGGCAGCTCCACCAGCCGTTGTAGTCCACGTCGGCGCGGCGGTGCAGCCACGGGGTCGAGCGCAGCGGGGCGAGGGTGAAGTCGTGCCCCATCTCGCTGGAGGGGTTGGCCAGTGCGGGCTGGATGCGCCACGGATCGACGACCTCGCCGAAGGTGTGCAGCACCGAACGGTTGTTGAGGTCGAACATGTGCGCGCCGACGATCGTCGGCTTCGTCGCGAAGTCGGCGAACGTGGTCATCCGGATCAGGGACTCCGGTTCGATGACGATGTCGTCGTCGCAGTTGATGACGTAGGTCGAGGTGCCCGCGGTCGCGGCCTCGTACATCCCGCGGGAGAAGCCGCCGGAGCCGCCGATGTTGCCCTGCTCGATGATCTGCAGCTGCCCACCGAGGGATTCCTGGAGCGGGCCGAGCTCGTCGGGGTGGTCGGTGAGCCGGTCGGAGCCCTGGTCGACGACGTACATCACGTCCAGCAGGGCGCGCAGGTCCGGGTCCTCCGCGATCGTGCGGATGTTGTCCAGGCAGTACTCGACCTTGTTCATGGTGGTCATGGAGATCGAGAAGCTGCCCTCGGTGCGGGCGAGGTCGGCGTCGGCCGTCCACTGCGCCCCCATCACCGTGAGGTCCTCGCTGCCCGCGTAGGCGTCGAACCAGTACCAGCCGCCGTCGCCGAAGGCGGTCAGCGGCAGGTCGAAGACCTGGTCGCCGGCGCCGCTGACGGTGCGGGACTCATGGCGCTGGAGGGTTCCGCGCGCGGTCGAGCGCATCACCACCAGGTGGCCGGATCCGGCGGTGCGCACGGTCAGGCGGATCTTGCGCACCGGGGTCCAGCGACGCCAGTAGGCCGCGGGGAAGGCGTTGAAATAGGTGCCGAACGAGCGCATGGCATGGGCGGGGATCCGCACGGAGTGGCGGTCGTCCAGCTCGCTGATCTCGACCTGTGCGTGCGAGCCGAACCGCGAGCCGGAGGCCTCCTCCTGCCCGCCGGCGGTCCCGGCGTTGCCGCCGAGGCCGAACGAGCCGCCGGTGACGCCCGAGCGGGCGTCCTCCGCCTCGATGTACAGCGGGACGACGTCCGGGGACGCCTCGGCGGGCAGGATCACCCGTTGCAGCAGCCGCTGCGGGGCGACGCCGTCGCTGCTGGCTGCGGAGGCAGCGGCCTCCTGGTGCGGTGCAGCAGGGGCAGGGGTCGAATTCATGGTGCTCCTCGTCGGCGCTGGTGGGGTGCCCCGGCTCGGCGGGGCGGGCGGGTCACGCCCGCAGCAGGTCGGCCAGCTTGTTGTCGGCCATGGACAGGGCCGAGCCGATGGCCATGTGCATGTCCAGGTACTGATAAGTGCCCAGGCGGCCGCCGAACAGCGTGCGCGGCTCGGCGTCGGCCAGTTCCCGGTAGGCCAGCAGGGTCTCGCGGTCACCGCCGGAGTTGATCGGGTAGTACGGCTCGTCCCCGGACTCGGCGAAGCGGGAGTACTCGCGCTGGATCACGGTGCGATCGTCCGGGTAGTAGTCGCGCTCGGGGTGGAAGTGGCGCGGCTCGATGATCCGGGTGTAGGGAACCTCCGCGTCGGCGTAGTTCATCACCGAGGTGCCCTGGAAGTCGCCCACCTCGGGGTGCTCCGTCTCGAGGTCGATCGTGCGCCAGCCCAGCCGGCCCTGCTCGTAGTCGAAGTACCTGTCGATGGGGCCGGTGTAGACGACGGGGAGGTTCCCGCGGGTGGCGTCCTTGTTCAGCGGCTGCGAGGTGTCGAAGTAGTCGGTCTCCAGCTGCACCTCGATGTCGGGATGATCAGCCATCCGCTCCAGCCACGCCGTGTACCCCTGCGCCGGCAGGCCCTCGTACTTGTCATTGAAGTACCGGTTGTCGTACGTATAGCGCACGGGCAGGCGCGAGATGATGGAGGCGGGCAGGTCCTTGGGATCCGTCTGCCACTGCTTGCCCGTGTAGTTCTTGATGAACGCCTCGAACAGCGGCCGACCGATGAGGGAGACCCCCTTCTCGTCGAGGTTCTCGGGGTCCGTGCCGGCCAGCTCGCCGGCCTGCTCGGCGATCAGCGCCCGCGCCTCGCCGGGCGAGTAGGCGGCCTGGAAGAACTGGTTGATGGTGCCCAGGTTGATCGGCATCGGGTACACCACGCCGCGGTGGTTCGTGTACACCTTGTGCTGGTAGCCGGTGAACTCGGTGAACCCGTTCACGTAGTCCCACACGCGCGGGTTCGAGGTGTGGAACAGGTGGGCCCCGTACTTGTGCACCTCGATGCCCGTCTGCTCATCGGCCTCGGAGTAGGCGTTGCCACCGAGATGGGGACGGCGGTCGATGATGGTCACCTTCGCGCCGTGCTCGGCCACCGCGCGCTCGGCGATGGTCAGGCCGAACAGGCCCGAGCCGACGATGAGGAGATCAGGAGTCGACACAGAGGATCCTTTCGAAGCAGGCGGGAGGTCCGCCGGAGACCCGATCACAGTAGCGGAGCGGGCGGGGCGCCCGAGCACGCCGGCACGGCGCGTCGGACAGTGTGGGCACGCTCATCGTGGGTTCGTGCCGCGGGGTCATTCCTGGACCGCCTTCTCCACGAACTGGCGGTATCCCAGTCGCCGGGCCCATCCCGGCGCGAAACGGTAGGCGCCGCGCAGGGTGAGGTTGCGCAGGCACAGCGCGGGCGAGGTGACCTTGTCGGCGAGCAGCCGACGCTGCAGACGCACATCGCTCGAGAACAGCCGCCAGCCTCCACGGCGCGCGAACAGCTCGTCCTCGACCCGGTAGTCGACGACCACCTCGGAGAGGTTCGCCATCCTTGCCCCGCCCAGCATCATGCGCTCCCAGAGCCAGTAGTCCTCCAGCAGCGGCAGGTCGCGGTAGCCGCCGACGGCGAGCGCGACCGAGCGCCGCATCACTACGGTGGGGTGGTGGAAGGGACTGTGGTGGGGCATGTAGGCGACGATGTCGCGGTGCGTCAGCGGACGGGTGCGCAGCGGCCCCCGGCCGGGTGCGACCCGGTCGCTGAACTCCCGCATCGCGCCGCCGAGGAGGTCGAGCGGCTCGCACTCTCCCTCGTGGCCGTGAGGCGCGGAGCCCTCCATGCGCGGGATCTGCAGGGCGAACCGCTGGGGCTGGCAGAGATCGTCGGCGTCGGCCCGGGCGACGATCTCATGGGGCGAGGCCTCCAGCCCGTCCTGCAGCGCGGCCGCGACTCCGCGATGGGTCTCGTGGCGCAGCACCCGGGCGGGGCCGAACTCGCCGGATCCGACACGCTCGACGAGCCGCTCCAGCGCCGGAGGCAGCGGGCCGTCGACGCTGAGGATCAGCAGCTCCGGCCGGAGCTCCTGCTCGAGCGTCGCGGAGGCCAGGGCCAGCTCGACGCGCGCGGGCACATCGCGCCCCCACAGAGGCATCAGGACGGCGAAGGGCGGTGTCGCGGACGGGGAGGAGCTCACCGGCCGGCCGCCCGTTCGATGGCGCGGACGTCGGCCGCGATCTCCCCGTCGGCCTGCAGCACCACGGCGGTCGGGCGCGGCCCTCGGCGCAGCGCGGCCAGCAGTCCGCGGGTGCCGACTCCCAGCAGGTCGCCGCGGTGGCGCACGAGCTGTCCCGCCCATCCCAGCGCGGTGCGCCCGCCGTACAGGACCCGCTCCACGGGGGTGAAGGACCTGGTGCGCAGCAGCGCCCACAGCCGGTTGCGCACGTCGTAGTAGAAGCGGGAGCCCGGGTTGGCCTGGGCGTCCCCGAAGCGCACGGTGCGGTGCTCGACCACCGAGTCGCGCACGTGGAGGCCGCGGCCGTGGCGCAGCAGGCGGCCGGTGTGCTCGAAATCGTCGGACCAGATGAAGTAGTCCGCGTACGGGAGCCCGAGACGGCGCACGTCCTCACCGTTGAGCAGGGCCGAGACATAGCTCGCGGTGCGGATGGGATGGCCGCCCGCACGAGCCGCGTCGCGGCGCTCCTGCGCGCTCGCCCCCAGGCGCACGCGCTGACTGTTCATCGGGTGGTCGCGCCCGTCGGTCCAGACCGCGCGCGAGCTCAGCACGCTCAGCCGTACCGGGGAGGCCTCCAGCGCACCCAGCAGCGCGGAGAGCGCGCCGGGCCGCGGGATGGTGTCGTCATCCATCAGCCAGATCCACTGGGCTCCGTGGCGCGCCAGGGCGCGGGCGATCCCGGCCGCGAAGCCGCCCGCCCCACCGACGTTGCGCCGCAGGTGGACGACGTCGGCACCGATCGGGTGCTCGTCGGCCACCGTGCCGCTGAGATCGCTCGAGGCGTTGTCGATGACCACCACGGCATCGGGCCGGCGCTCCTGGGCCTCCAGGGCGTCCAGGCACGCGCGCAGCAGCTGCTCGCGGTTGTAGGTGACGACCACGGCGACGACCCGTGCTGTCGCGGCGTCGGGGTGAGCGGTCCCTGCTGACGGCATCTGGCCGCCTGCGGGTGCGGATGGGGTCACGTCGCCTCCTGCTGGTGAGCGTGGCCGCCTCGGCGGCGCGGGTCCCAGTGTACGGAGACCACGACTGGCCAGGACACCGGCCGGATGCCGGACGTGTGAAGGTTCGCGGAATGTTCTCGGGACATCGCGGGCATCGGTCCGACGGCACGGACGGGCGGGCGGCACGGCCCGCTACTCTGGCGGGCGCTATACGAGACACCAGCCGGGCCCCGGCCGGAGAGGAGACCGCTGTGAGCGATCAGGAGCCGCCCCGCTCCCCGCGACGCGGAGGACCCCGCAGACCTGCGGGCAGCCGCGCCCGCGCCGGAGGCAGCGCCCGCCCCGTGCCGCGACCCGGGAACGCGGAGCCGCGGAACGGAGGACCCGCTCCCACCCGGCCGCTGCCTCGCGCCGAGGAGCCTCGGCCCGGGCCGGGCCGGCCTGCAGGGTCGGCTGGCGCTCCCGTCCATCACCACGGACAGGGATACCGCGCTGCGGGGCAGGCCGGCGGTGGCGCCGATCCGGGCGGACCCGACGGCCCCGGCGGCCCTCCCCCACCGCCTCCCGGAGCGGGCCGCAGCCCCCGGCGCCGGTCGCGCGTGCCGCGGCCGATGCGGCTGGGTGCCACGCTGATCGTGCTCCTGCTGGTCATCGTGCTGGGCTGGGGAGCCGGCCTGGGATTGTGGGCCAACAGCCGCATCGAGCACATCGACGCCCTCTCGGAGGCCGAGAACACGCCCGGCACGACCTACCTGATCGCCGGCTCGGACCGGCGCGGCGGTGACGCGGTCGGCGACGACGGCACCGAGGGCGCCCGCACCGACACGATCATGCTGCTGCACAAGGCCCCGGGCGGGAACAGCTATCTCGTCTCCCTGCCCCGCGACACCCTGGTGGACATCCCCGGCCACGGGGGCTACAAGCTCAACGCCGCCTTCGCCTTCGGCGGGGCGTCGTTGCTGGTCGAGACCGTGGAGGAGTTCACGGGCCTGACCATCGACCATTACGTGGAGATCGGCTTCGACGGCGTCTCGGGGATGGTCGACGCCGTGGGACACGTGAACCTGTGCATCGATCAGGACGTCGAGGACGAGAAGTCCGGTCTGTCCATGACCGAGGGCTGCCACGACGTGGGCGGTGAGCAGGCGCTCGCCTTCGTGCGGGCCCGCTACTTCGACCCCACGGCCGACATCGGTCGCCAGCAGCGTCAGCAGCAGTTCGTCGGCGCGCTGATGGACCGCGCCACCTCGCCCTCGGTGCTGCTGAACCCGATCGCGCAGGTGCGCATGGCCGGGGCGGGCTCGGACGCCCTGATCACCAGCGAGGGCACCGGCATCTTCGCCGCTGGCCGCATGGCGCTGACGGCACGGAAGGCGATGAACGAGGGCACCACGCTGGCGATGCCGATCGAGGATCCGGAGTACCGGACGAACAACTCCGGGATCGCGATCCTCACGGACGACGACGACATCGCCGCGTTCTTCGACTCCATCGAGGACGGCTCGGCCGAGGCCCCCTCGGAGGGATAGGACGGGCTCGCGCGGAGACGTTCCCGCGGGGTCGCGGAGGCGTTCCCGCGGGAACGTCCCTGCGGCCCGCGCCGCGCTTCCCGCAGGTCAGCGGAAGAGCATGTCGATGACGATGTTCACGGAGTTCAGCATCGACTGGCCCTTGGACCGGGAGTAGTCGGTGTAGAGGATGTGCACCGGGTGCTCGCGCACCGTGAAGCCGTGGCGGCCGATCTCCTCGACGATCTCGGAGGCGTGGGCCATCCGGTTCTGCTCGATGGTGAGCTTCTCGCACGCCTCCCGGCCGATCACGCGCAGCCCGTTGTGCGCGTCGGTCAGGCGCACGCCGCTGGTGAGGTTCGAGTACCAGACCGCTCCCCGCAGCACCATCCGCTTCAGCAGTCCCGGCTGGGTGCGCGCGTCGAGGAAGCGGGAACCGAGCACGATGTCGACGCCCTCGGTCTCACGCATGGCGATCATCGAGGCGGCGTCATCGACCTGGTGCTGGCCGTCGGAGTCGAAGGTCACGACCTGCCGCATGCCCGGGTCCCTGAGCGCATAGTCGATGCCCGTCTTCAGCGCCGCTCCCTGACCCATGTTGTAGGGGTGGCGCACCACGGCGGCACCGGCCTCGGCCGCGATGGCGGCGGAGTCGTCCTGGCTGCCGTCGTCCACACAGACCACCAGCGGGTAGCGCATGCGCAGGTCACGGATCACGTCGCCGACGACCGCGCCCTCGTTGAACAGCGGGACGACGAACCAGGTGCTCTCGGCTCCCGGATCGGGCCCTTCGCGCTCGGGCTCGGACGTGCTCAAGGGCTCTCCTTCTGGGCTCCGCGCGGCCCGGATCTCGGGGCCGCGCGGACACTGCGGCTTCGACGACGTGACGGTGCGGGACTGACCTTCCCGGACGCCCGAGGAGGATACCCTGTCCCGGTGGGCCGCCGCCGGTGGCCGTCATCGCGTACACGGCGCCCCGTCGGCGCCGCAGGAGGAGGAATCGCCGTGAAGACAGCTGTCGTGGCACTGGGGAAGATCGGGCTGCCGCTGGCGGTGCAGTTCGCCGATGCAGGGCACGAGGTCATCGGCGTGGACACCAATCCCCGCCAGGTCGAGCTGATCAACCAGGCGAGAGAGCCGTTCCCGGGCGAGGCGCAGCTGCAGGAGAAGCTGAGCGAACTGGTCCCGGCGGGCCGGCTGCGGGCGACGACCGACTACGCCGAGGCGATCCCGCAGGCCGACGCCGTGGTGATCGTGGTACCGCTGTTCGTGAACGACGCCACGTGGGAGCCGGACTTCGGCTGGATGGACTCGGCCACCCGGTCCCTCGCGGAGCACATCACCCCCGGCACCCTCGTCTCCTACGAGACCACCCTGCCGGTGGGAACGCTGCGCACCCGCTTCACGCCCATGATCGAGCAGATCTCGGGCCTGACGGAGTCGAAGGACTTCTTCGCGGTCTTCTCCCCCGAGCGCGTGCTGACCGGCCGGGTCTTCGAGGACCTGCGCAAGTACCCCAAGCTGATCGGCGCGCTGTCCGCCGAGGGCACGAAGCGGGCCACGGAGTTCTACGAGTCCGCCCTCACCTTCGACGAGCGTCCCGACCTGGCACGTCCCAACGGGGTGTGGGACCTCGGCTCCCCCGAGGCCTCGGAGCTGGCGAAGCTCGCCGAGACCACCTACCGCGACGTGAACATCGCCCTGGCCAACGAGTTCGCCCTCTTCGCGCAGGACCACGGGATCGACGTCTACAAGGTGATCGAGGCCTCCAACTCCCAGCCCTACTCCCACATCCACCAGCCGGGCATCGCCGTCGGCGGGCACTGCATCCCCGTCTACCCGCGCCTGTACCTCTCGACCGATCCGAACGCGACCACCGTGCGCACCGCCCGCACCCTGAACGCGTCGGTGCCCTCGCACCTGGTCGAGCGTGCCGCGAACCTGCTGGGTTCGCTGCAGGGCCTGAAGGCCGTGGTGCTCGGCGCCTCGTACCGCACCGGGGTGAAGGAGACCGCGTTCTCCGGCGTGTTCCCCGTGGTCGAGGCGCTGCGTGAGCACGGCGCCGAGGTCGCCGTCCACGACACGTACTACGACGACGAGGAGCTCGCCGGATTCGGCTGGGCCCCGTACCACGTGGGCGAGAGCGCGGACCTGGTGATCGTGCAGACCAACCACGCCGAATACCGCGAGCTCTCCGCGGCCGACGTGCCCGGCATCAAGCTGATCGTCGACGGACGCAACATCACCACGGCCGAGAACTGGGCCGGCACCCCCCGCCTCGTCCTCGGCGACGGCTCCGCCTCCACCCACCGGCAGGACTCCTGACCCGATGGGTGAGCATGAGCTGATCCTCGCCCTCGGCCCCTCGCTCGGGGTCGGCAGCCGCACCTTCATCATCCAGCTCCTGCTGGTGCTGGGCATCGTGGTGATCGTCGCCTGGCTGTTCATGAAGCGCGGCGCGAAACAGCTCGCGGTGCGGCGCCTGCTGATCATCGCCTTCGCGATCTTCGCGGTGCTGACCGTCCTGTTCCCGGGCATGCTGAGCCGGGCTGCGAATCTGGTGGGGGTCGGCCGCGGGGCGGATCTGCTGCTCTATGCGACCGTCGTCGTCCTGCTCGGCTTCCTCGCCCTCCAGGAGGCCCGCACCAAGGCGGCGGAGAAGCGCACCACCTACCTCGCCCGGCGCCTCGCGATCGACGAGGCCGAGCCGGCGGCGGAGTACCGCGAGAGAGCCCTGCACCGGCCCGAGGGGTGACCGGTCTGCTGTCCGTGCTCGCCCTCATCGCTGCGATCCTCGTCGTCCTGGCGGCGGCGTACCTGCCCGGGTACGCCGCCGTCCGGATGCTCGACGGCTCCCGCCTGATCGCCCTCGCCCTCGCGCCTGCCCTGGCCGCTGCGATCGCCGGCGTCAGCGCCGTCGCCGCGTCCCTGGTCGGGCTGCGCTGGTCACTGCTGCCCTTCCTGCTCGGCGCCCTCGTCCTCGCCGCCGCGGCCTACGGCCTGCGCCGGCTCGATGTCCGGTTGCCAGCGACGATCCTGGACGGCCGGCTGTCCCCCCGACGCGCGGTGCCCGGCGGGGCCGCCTGGCTGACCGGCGCCGTCGCCGTCGCGGTGGTGCCGATCGCGCGCCAGGCGGGACGGCCCGACGCGATCCTCGAGCGGTGGGACACCCTCTACCATCTCTCGGCCCTGCAGCGGATCCGCGAGACGGGCGATGCCTCCAGCCTCCACGTCGGCGCGGTCTCGAACACGACCGGCGATCCGACGTTCTACCCGGCGGCCTTCCACGCCCTCGCCGCCCTGGTGCCCGGCGTGGGAACCCCCACGCTGCTGAACGCCACCGTGCTCGCGCTCGCGGTTGCTCCCTGGATCTTGGGCATCGCGCTGCTGGCTCGCTCCCTGTTCCCGAGCACCCCGTGGGCCCCGTTCGCCGCGGCGATGGCGGCGGCGCTGATCCCGGCCACCCCGCTGGACCTGTGGATCCACCTCTCCCCCATCCCGAACCTCTCGGGATTCGCCGCCCTGCCGGGAGCGCTGGCGGCCGCTGCCGCGCTGTGGGGTGCGCTGCTGGAACGCCCCGCCCTCCGCCCCGTACTGGCCTCGCTCCTCGCCGTCGGCCTCGCGGGCGCCGGACTGGGGATCATGCACCCCAATGTCGCGGTCACGGCGCTGATCCTGCTCGCGGTGCTGACCACCGTGACCGGCCTGCCCTCGTGGAGAGCCCGTCCGGCACTGATCGCCGTGCCCGTGCTCGCTCTGCTGCCGGTGGTGCTGCTCTCCTACACCCCGCTGGGCTCGCACGTGACCGGGTTCAACGGCGGCCTCGCGGTGGTGTGGTGGAGGGCGCTGGGCGAGATCCTGCTGGGTCTGCTGACCGTGTGGCCGATGGCTCTCGGCGCGGTGCTCGCCCTGCTGTGGTGGCCGGGCCTGGTCGTCTCACTGCGCTCCCGGCCGCACCGCTGGCTCGCCGTCGCCTGGATCGTCGTCGCGGTGATCTATCTCGACGCGGCACTGGATTCCCCGCTGAACCTCTCTGCGCTGTACTACCGCGGCCAGGACCGCATCTCCATGCCGCTGGCCATGCTCTCGGCCGTCCTGGTGGTCCCGGGGCTGCAGGCATGGGCGCGCCTGCTGGCTCCCTCCGCCGATCGACGCCGGCAGCCCGGGGCGTCCCGGCCCGTGGCCCTCGTGCTGATCGTCGCCGCGGTGATCGCAGCACTCGCCTCGATCCCGGCCCGCAGCGACAACGCCGCCAAGAACCTGGCCGCGGACTATCCCGGCCGCGGCCGCTTCCTGCAGCCCGACGAGCGCGCCCTGTTCGAGCAGCATGTCCCGCAGATGGACCAGGACGGCACGGTGCTGGCCAGTCCGTTCTCCGGCGCCGCCCACCTGTACGCCATGTTCGGCCAGGACGTCCGCCTGCCCGTGGCCGGCATGGCATACACGGACCTGGATCGGGATCTCATCTACGCGACGGAGAACGCCGCCACGGACCCGGCCGACTGCCGGCTGCTCGAGGAGAACGGCATCACGTACGTCTATCAGGAGCGCCTGCCCTACAACCGGCACAAGACCTCCGACTCGGTCAACTATGCGGGGATGGACCTCGGCGCCGTGCTGTTCACGACCGAGCACTCGACCATGATCGAGATCGACTGCGACCCCGGGGACGGCAGCTATGACCCGGCCTGACCCGCCCCCAGCCACCGCCCCACCGGTCACAGGTGCCGCCCGCCGGTATTCGCCGCTGCTGGACGTGATCCGGATCGTCGCGGTGATCGGCGTGATCTGCGTGCACGTGATCGCCGATCACCTCGACGGTGAGGGGCGGGTGGCTATCCATGTGGTCCGAGCGCTGCTGGCCACGACGGTGCCCGCCTTCATCATGATCTCCGGCGCCCTGAACCTGGCGCCGGCGGCCATGCGCCACGGCTCCGGCCGGTTCCTCGGCCGGAGACTGCGCCGACTGCTGCCGGCGACAGTGGTGTGGACCGCCTTCTATGCCCTGATCATGGGGACCCT